>NZ_JACLCT010000059.1:0-15944 GCF_014218915.1 Chryseobacterium sp. C2(2020) | reverse complement strand
TGTAATAAGCTCTTATTTTTCATCCTAAATAAATAGGCTGTCGTAAAATGAAAGGTTTTTCAGTGACCTCAAATTTTCTTCCGTTTCTTTTTTATTAAGGGCAATGCTATCATTAGATTCTTTGGATACCAACAACATGAGGTTGTCCGTCAATCGGAGCATAGATTTCTACAACGGCATTCCAAACTACCTCAGAAGGCGGCATGGAAGCAAGGCACTGGTAACGGTAGTTTGTTCCGTTTACCACTTGTGTAGATACAGATTGCGGTTGATATTTTACTCCAACAAATCCATTCATTGCTTCGTCGAATACTTTTTGATCTTCCGGTGTTAAAGGATGATACGCTGTCCAGCCTCCTACTAATTCTTTTGTTTCCATGTTTTAATTTTATTTTGTGTTCCTACTCTTCTGGCTTTTCGGATTTCGCCCCGTTTGAATGGTTTCTGGTCTCCATGATTATTAAGTTTTGTTTGTGATCACCATTCAAAGATACCACACTTCCTCTAGAGCGGTTAGCGTAGATTTACCACTTTTTCACTTTACGTAGAAATACTTAATATGATGATTCAGGAGAAATAAAAAGGGAATATCGTTAATTAACAATATTCCCTTTCCTCTATTTTTAATTTAATTCTTTACTGTACTGCCTGTAAAACATTAATATTTCCATATCCGTAATCTGAGTTCGGAGTCGGATAATAGGTTGCAGACTGTCTCATTTTATTAATAACCTGATCTCTCGTCCATGAAGGATTTTTAGCCCAGACCAACGCCGCAATTCCTGCGGTGGAAGCTGTTGCTACAGAAGAACCACCTACATAATCCGTTTGTCCGTTATAGTAACTTAAGACCGGAATGTTGCTTCCTGAACCTCTTTCCATCTGATAAGTAAAATCGATTTCGCTTCCTGAGTGGCAAACGTCGCATTTCTGATTGGACGTATTTTCTTTTACTCCTGTTATCGCTTGTGTTTCAGGCATCCAAGCCGGAAAAATAACGCCTACGAAATTGGTGAAGCTGGTGGAAGTTCCGCCTGCGCAGAAAATTAATTTTCCTTTTGAATACGCATATTTTACGCCATCTTCAATTTTCCCGACAGAAAAGATATGTCCCATCGACATTGAAATAATTTTTACACTATTATTATTTCCCAGTTCTGTAAAGGCAATTTTCACTCCGTTTTGCTCATGATATCCGTCCAGAACTACATTAGAAGCTGCTCTGTACGTTACCAGATTGGCATTGTAAGCCACACCAACCGGCTGTCCCTGATTGTTTCTCGGAGCGGCGGCAGCAGAAGCCATGCTTGTTCCGTGACCACATTTATCCGCGGAACCGTCGTATCCTGTACTCCACGGCCAGACTGAATCTACATACACTCCGTTTTTGCTGATGGTTCTTCCTGTAGAAAGTCCGTTATTAAAGCTGCTTCCTAATAAAGACTGCTCCGGAGAAACACCGCTGTCTATCACTCCGATGGTCACTCCTGCTCCTGTGCTGTAGCTCCATGCATTAATGATATTGTGTTTCGTAAATGACCAAGGTGCTTTTGCGTTAGGAGAAACGGTTGTATAATCCGCAGCATTCAAAGCGGTAGATTCAAATCCGCATCCTGAAGAACTGCTGCTGGATTTTGCAGTTGCCCCGAATTGTTTTTCGTTTTCGAAATAACGGTAATCTGCAGGTTCTAGATAACGGATATTTTTCATTTTTCTAAGGGCAATCACCGTTTCCTGCTTTTCGATGGAAACGTCGATCTGATTCAGATATTGGTCTGAAGACAGTAAAATTCTGTCGGTCTTTCCTTCATATTTTTTAATCAGGTCTAAAATTTCGTTTTCAATGGCTTTGTTGTCTGCATCCAGACTTCTGTCGAAAGAAGAGCCAAATCCGATGGAAGCAATTTTATTTCCCTGAAAAATCCCGCTCCACAGAAAATGATCGGAAGATTCATTCCATGAAAATCTGCCTTTCGTTTTGATGGTTTCGTTGATTTTTTCATTGATCTGTCTTGCCGTTAAAGGATCTTTCTGGGTAATTTCTGTGTTGGCAACATTGTTTTGAAGATCGTCTCTGTTACATGCCGTGAAAACAAAGAATAACAATAAAAGGTAAAAAACATTTTTTCTCATATAAATACTATTTGATTGGTAAAACCAAGATATTAATTTACAATGAATTACCGAGCAACAGAATTTAAAAATTTATTATGCTTAAAATAACATTGTGAAATTAAATTATAAAACTTTCTCATAACAGACACTTTTATCAATTCCAATGTACTGTCCGTAATTTGGAATTCTTGTGTAACCACTTTTTTCATAAACAGAAAGTGCTTCATTCTGCTCCAATGAGCTTTCCAACACCGCTTTTGTATAATTCAATTCCTTTGCCCAGATTTCCAGTTCTTTAACGATCGTTGTTGCTAAACCCTTCTTTCTGAAATCAGGATTGGTGTACATTCTTTTAATTTCAACTGTTTCTTCATCAAATTTTTTAAATGCCCCACAAGCCGCAGGAATTTCATCCACATAAATAACAATACAGTTTTTGATCGCATCAATTTTGTTAAACTGATCGTAAAAAGCATGATCTTCCCCATTGCGAATGGCTAAATCCGCATCTAAGAGCTGTACTAAATTTTGAAAATCTTTATTGGAAGAATCTGTTCTTTTAATTGTCATGGCAATGGTTTTAGGCTAAATTAAAGATTTTGTTTTTATCTTTTAATACTTTTTCAAAGGTTATATTTTTTAACACAAGTAACACTCATATTTTCACAATTCAATACAAATATTTTTTTTAAATCTTAAAAAATAAAAAAGACTTCCATTTGCGGAAGCCTTTGTGTTATTTACTTTTTGGTGGTGGTGGAGATTGATACCCTTTTTGTTCGTTAATTTTATCAATCAGCTTTTTAGCTAAATTCTGTCCCCACTCTCTGCCGACTTCCATACTTTCATTCATGATTAAAGGCATGTTAGAAATTGTCTTTTGCCCGATAGGAGTTTTATAAAATTTTATCAGTTCATCAAGATCCGATTCTGTATAATATTTTGAATAAATAGGAATATAGAGTTTAGAAAATTCTTCTGTGGAAACTTCTTTTAAAAATCCATTCCAAAATTCATCAGGAATATCTTTATAATTTTCTTTATATGTATTTACAAATTGCTGAGCTCCCTGTACCGCCATTTTACTCACTCCGGTAACTTCAATTAATTCTTTGATCTTTGCTTCTTTTGAAGTTTGGGCAAAACCTGTAACTCCTATAAAAAGAACAAATGCTACTATAATTTTTTTCATCTTGTTTTAATTAACTATAAATTTCCTTTCATTTATCAATTCTGCGATTGCAAGCATATCCTGACCAATCAGTCGGTCATCTTCAAGCTTGGCAACTTTTGAACGGAGAATTGCATAATTTTCTTCAATAATTTTTGAACATTTTGCAGGTCTTCGGAATTCTAAACCTTGTGCTGCAAACATAAGTTCAACCGCTAAAATATTGACTAAATTTCCAAGAACCTGATTGAATTTTCTGCCGGAAATACTTCCCATCGAAACATGATCTTCCTGTCCTAAACTCGTCGGAATAGAATCCGCAGAAGCCGGAAAACACAATGTTTTATTTTCCGTAACCAACGCTGCAGAAGTATATTGAGGAATCATAAACCCTGAATTTAAACCCGAACTTTCCGTCAGTAATCTTGGTAAGCCATATTTTCCTTCCAGTAACAGATAACTTCTTCTATCTGAAATATTTCCCAGTTCGGCAGCAGCCAAAGTTGCATAATCCAAAGGTAAAGCCATCAACTGTCCGTGGAAATTTCCTCCGGAAATAGATTCTTCCGCGCTTAAAACAATTGGATTATCTGTTACGGAATTCAGTTCCGTTTCTGCCATCATTTTCAGATGTTCGAAGGCGTTTCTGCTTGCACCGTGAACCTGCGGAACACATCTCATAGAATACGGATCCTGAACTCTGTCGCAATATTCGTGTGCTTTAAGGTTTTCAGAACTTTTTAAAAATTTAAGCATTCTTGCCGCAACTTTTTTACTTCCCTCAAAAGGACGGATCTCATGCAGTTCTTTTTTAAACGGACTTGCAGAACCTCTGTAAGCTTCAATACTCATTGCAGCCGTCATATCCGCAAGATCAAGCAAATATTCAAATTTTTCTAATCCTTTAATCGCATGAGCAAGAATAAACTGCGTTCCGTTGATTAATCCCAATCCTTCTTTCGGTCCTAAAACCAAAGGTTCGAGATTGTTTTTTTCTAAAATTTCGGCTGTTTCAAAAATTTCATTTCCCACCCAAACTTTTCCAAGCCCCAAAAGCGGCAAAACGAGATGTGCCAAAGGAGCCAAATCTCCGGAAGCCCCTACAGAACCCTGCTCCGGAACTACCGGAATAATGTCTTTTTCCAGCATCAGGATCAATCTTTCGATCACTTCCAGAGAGACTCCGGAAAAACCTTTAGACAGCGCATGAACTTTTGCAATCATCATGATTTTTGAAAGTTCTTTATCAATCGGCTTTCCTACGCCTACTGCGTGAGAAATAATCAGATTATATTGTAACTGTGCGGTTTCTTCTTCAGATATTTTTACATCGCACAAAGGACCGAACCCTGTATTGATTCCGTAAACCGTTCTGTCTGATTCTACAATTTCACGTACATTTTTTTGTGATTTTAAAATCTGTTCTTTGGCAGCCTTGTTTAGTTTAGCTTTATCAGGAGTTTTACAGATCTCCAGAACATCATGGAAACTGAAAACATCTACACCGTATATCATTTTCTAAATTTTGTCTTAAAATTACACATTTGGCAACGATTGGAAAAACTAAATTTCAACAACATATATTTTTCTGAAAATAAGTGAATTAATTTACTATTTTTACCGCCGAAATATAAAAATTAATATCCCATGAAACTTAAAACTTTAGTGTTTACGCTGTTTCTTGTAAGCACAGCTTCTTTCGGACAGAAAGTAAAATACTCCAAAGAAGAAATTAAAAAAATGGAACAGTACCTTTTTAATGAAGGTTTTAACGCTCCCTCTGTAAAAAAGACATCTACCGTAATATTAAAGGACGGAACGACTCATAAAGGTTTCTGCAGCAAAACAGATACGAAAAAGGGTCAGATTTTTGAGGTTACGCTGAAAGACAGCATTTCTAAAAAGCCATCGGTATTTGTTGCCGATAACATCAGCGAAATGTATCTGTATCCGAATGAGGCTGAAAAAGTGGGGAAAGTTTTTAAGTACATGGGGAACATCAGAAACTATCAGACCAAGAAATTAAAAAATTCTACGACCAAAGACCGTATTCACTTTGTAAACCAGACGGTTTCCCTGAAAAATAAGAAGGACGACAAAGAATTCTTAATGCAGGTCATCAATCCGGAATTTGATGATATTATTTCCGTATATCATGATCCCAGAGCAAAAGAAACCGCCGGATTTTCGGTGATGGGTTCTCCACAATTGGGTGGCGGTGTTACAAAATCCTACTATGTAAAAAAAGGAGATAAAGTAATGTGGCTTCATAAAGATGATTTTGAAGACAATTATGATTTTCTTTTTGGCGACAATCCTGAGTTTATGAAAAAATATCCTAAGAATTCCGTGGAATGGGATTATTTCAGCTTTTTAGTGTATCAGTATACAGAAATGAGCCAAAGCTAAATTTTTAAGTACAAAAGAACAAATTTTTTATAAAGAAACTGTTTAATTACAATCAATTTTAACAAACATTATAAAGCTGTAGTATTTCTGCGGCTTTTTTTGTGCATGTAAATTCCGTAGTTTTGTTATATGAATCCTTCTTTAGAATTACAACTCAAAACTTTACCTTCCGAGCCCGGTGTTTATCGTTATTATGACAAAAATGATCAGCTTTTGTATGTAGGAAAGGCTAAAAATCTGAAAAAAAGGGTTCTCTCCTATTTCAACAAAAATCTTTCGGGGTACCGCATCAAAATCATGGTGGGTAAAATCCAGCGGTTGGAAACAACGATCGTTAACAGTGAATATGATGCACTTTTACTGGAAAATAATTTAATTAAGGAACATCAGCCGTTTTATAATGTCATGTTGAAGGATGACAAAACGTATCCGTGGATCTGTATTAAAAACGAAGATTTTCCGAGAATTTTTCTTACGCGTACCAAAATTAAAGACGGTTCCGAATATTACGGACCTTATGCAAAAGTACGTCCTGCAAAGATTCTTCTTGATACGATAAAGCATATTTACAAATTAAGAACCTGCAATCTCAATTTAGCTCCGAGTAAAATTGATGAAGGAAAATACAAGGTCTGTCTGGAATATCACATCAAAAACTGTGAAGGTCCCTGCGAAGGACTTGAAAGTAAGGAAGATTATGATGAAAAAATAGATGCCATCCGCGGAATCATCAAAGGAGATTTCCGTAAAGCGAAAGAATATCTGGTGAACCAGATGATGAAATATGCAACCAATCTTCAGTTTGAAAATGCTCAGATCATCAAAGAAAGAATTGATGCGCTTGAAGATTATCAGACTAAAAATACGGTGGTAAACCCAAGTATTGATGATGTGGATGTTTTTGGAATGACTAGCGACGAAACAGCGGCTTACGTTAATTTCTTTAAAATAAGGAATGGAAATATTATCCAGAGTTATACCACTGAGATTAAAAAAATCCTTGAAGAAAGTGACGAAGACATTATGGAGCAGGCTTTGGTGGAAATCCGTCAGAAATTCGATTCCCATTCAAAAGAAGTGCTTCTGCCTTTTCATCTGTCTATTGAAATTCCGAATGTAAAACTGATCGTTCCGAAAGTTGGCGATAAAAAGCGAATTGTTGAGCTTTCTGAAAAGAATGCGAAAGAATACCGTTTGGAAAAATTAAAACAGGTTCAGATCGTCGATCCGGAAAGGCATACGAACAGAATTATGTCTGAAATGCAGAAATTGCTGAGAATGCCGGTTGAACCACGACACATTGAAGGTTTTGATAACTCCAATATTCAGGGAACGAATCCTGTTTCTGCGTGTGTTGTTTTCAGAGACGGAAAACCAAGCAAAGCCGATTACAGAATTTTTCATCCGAAAACTGTGGAAGGTTCCAATGATTTCGCTACAATGGAGGAAGTGATCTACCGCCGTTACAAAAGAATGCTGGATGAAGGCGAAGATCTGCCTCAGTTGATTTTGATCGACGGTGGAAAAGGTCAGTTATCTTCTGCCGTAAAAAGTCTGAGGCTTTTGGGATTGTACGGAAAAATTACCATTGTAGGCATTGCAAAACGCTTGGAAGAGATTTTCTTTCCGGAAGATCCTATTCCGTTATATTTGGATAAAAAGTCTGAAACCCTGAAAATTTTACAGCGTGTAAGAGACGAAGCGCACCGATTTGGGGTGAAACATCACAGAACCAGAAGAAAAAATTCTACGATAAAATCTGAACTGGAAGAAATTCCGGGAGTTGGGGAAAAAACAATTGAATTATTGCTTTCAAAATTAAAATCAGTCAAGAGAATCAAGGAATCTAATCTTGAGACATTGGAGGAGATTTTAGGGAAAAGCAAAGCGAAAATAATTTACGATTTTTTCAACGAATAGAGACAAACTCAAAACAAATAATAAATATTGAATAATTTTATGAAAATAATTTTTATAATATTTGTTAATTTAAATATTTTTTATAAATTAGATGAAGTTAAAGACTTCTTAACTCAAAAACTTCTTCATATTTAAATTTACAAAAAAAAGTCCTCGTTATGAGGACTTTTTGATTTATGGTGTAATGCCGTTACTTTTTATAAAATATTTCTTTGCTGTACTCACCGCCGGACAAAGGCATTTCTATAATAATATTTCCATTTTCGTAGTATCCTAAAGTAGATTCTCCGTTTTGAAGTTTTACTCTGAAAACATCGCTTTTTGTTGTTACTTTGAAAGTTGCAAACGGTGAAGAGCTGTTAGAATTTACCAGAATAAACTGAGAATTGTCGATCTGAATTTTTTGAAGATCCATTTTTCCGTTGCTGAATTTCAACGCGGTATTGTCTACAGATGAAGATGAGCTGTTGGTAACAACCTGCGTAGAGTTTGTTGTTACGGTTTCCTGAACTTTTACCGGAGAAGCAGGCTGTGCTGTAGGATTAGCCGGAGAAATGGAAACAAAAGTCTGTTTCAGTGCATCCTGATAACCTTCTTTGTATTCCTTGATGTTAGAAGCGCCTTTAATGGATGAAACTACTTTATCGTTACAGTCTTTAAACTGAACCAATACTTTGTTTCGTAAAAAACCACTGTCGTTGATGATATCTGCCATCAAAACATTGCAGGGATTACTTTGCGCTTCAGCCGGCCATTGTAACTTATCCGAAGGAATTACTGTATAATTTTTACTTCTTAAAGTTTTGGTTAATAGATTATTCAACCCGAAATCTTCTTTAAAAGTTTCCAGTTTCGAAGGAAGAGAAATATATTTATAATCCGAAACCTTCTGTCCGAAAGCAAACATCGAACTGGCTGTTAATATGATAAGCGATATTTTTTTCATTTAATTTAAATTTTAATCGTTTCTGAATTGCCCGATATCCAGTTTCAGAGAAAAGAAATTGGAATAGAAATTAGACCCTCCGATTCCGGAATTGGTAATTGCATAATCCAGCGTAAGACCTCGGTATCTGATCCCGATTCCCGCACTTGGCTGGAAAGAAACTTTTCTTCGAAGATCCTCAATATCTGTAATCGACTGGAATCTGTTCACCCCCAATCTCACGAAAATCATTTTCTGATAGCCTAATTCTGCTCCGGCATACGGTGTTAAACTCGCAAAATCGGTAGAAACCAATGCGGCAGTTTTTGCAAAATCTACGTTAATTCCCGCTTCCGGCAATACATAAACACTGCTGTTGATTTCAAACATTTTACTTACACCTGCATTTAATTTCGGCATCGTAAGTTCCATTTTATCTTTTGGCGCAGGGTTGAATTCTTCTCCGTTAACCACTGTGGAAAGTTCTTTCTGGTTGACGCTCCAGAAGTTCACTGTAGTGGTTGCATCTCTCAGCATACCTCCCAGTTTCCACCCGTTGTCCATTTTATAAATAGCCCCCACATCGAAACCGAAACCATATCCGTTGGCAAATTTCCCTACATTTCTGTAAACGATTTTAGCGTTAATCCCCACATCAAGCTTCTGATTTCCTCCCGGGTTAAATGCATACGAAAGAATTGCTGCGTAATCGGACTGGGAGAATTTGGTGATTTTGTCATAATCAATATTTCCTTCAGTGTCGATTAACTGTGTGGTATTTAATATATTATCTACTCCCAATCTTACAACAGAAACTCCGAAAACTCCGGTTTCCAGAACTTTGGCATAGGCTAGATAATCGTATTTTGCGATAGATTCGAAATATTCGGCGTGCATTGCTGCGCCCTGCCAGTCTTTTTCCACGCCCATTAATCCAGCGGGGTTCCACATCGGGGAATAGACATCATCCTGATTGGAGATCACCGCACCTCCCATGGCAAGACCTCTTGCTCCGGCTCCGATGTTCAGAAATTCGTTGGAATATTTTCTGATGATCTGGGATTGCGATATCCCGAAAACCAGAGAGAATGCAAGTAAAAAATATTTTTTCATCATATCAATTGATGCTTAATTTAAAGTTTTTTGTTTTTTAGCTTTTATCAATCCGTTAGCAATGATTGCCAGTATCATAACTCCTGAAGCGATGTAAAAAATCGGGCTCATGTGTTCTGATTCCCCAAAGATAAAAAAAGCTAGTATAATTCCGTAAACCGGTTCTAAATTAACTGTTAAAATTAATGTAAAAGGCGAAATATATTTCATGAGATTCACCGATTCCAGCATCGGGAAAGCTGTGAAAACACTTGCCAGTAAACCTATTAACGCGATATCGCGGTAACTTATTTCATTTATCGAAAAAATTTGTCCTGAGAAGAGATAAAATATCAATAAAATAAACCATCCTGAGAATATTTCATAAAAAATGATATTTCCTGAGCTTGTTTTTCCAAACATCTTTCCGTTGAAAACCGAAAAAATGGTTCCGAAAATGGCACACAGCACTCCGTAAAATATTCCTTCTTTGTACTGAAATTCTGTTTTGAAGATCAACAAAATACAGGCGACAATCACCACTCCCATGACGACTTCCGAAACATCAATCTTTCTTTTAAAAATCAAAGGTTCCAGAATGGATGCAAATAAGGTGGATAAAGAAAGACAGCTTAATGCGATGGAAACATTCGATATTTTAATGGAGTAAAAAAAGCAGTACCAGTGAAGCGCCATCGAAAAGCCGATTACAGCCAACTGGAAAAATACTTTCTTCGAAACCTTAATGCTGTCTTTTTTGAAAACACGGATGTACACAAAAAGACAGATCGCCGCAAACAGCATTCTGTAAAAAACCAGAATTTCTGCATTCGCATGAATCAGTTTTCCCAAAATTGCCGTAAATCCCCACAAAAACACTATCAAATGCAATCTGAAAAGAGCCAATTTATGCATATCCTACCTTCTTTTACTATTTCTGCAAAAATACAAATAGGTTTTACATTTCGTGTAATAATTTTTCAGTAAAGCTTCTGATTTTCTGATAAAATTTAAAATATGGTTGATTGCCGGAAAACAGGAATTAAGATTCCTATTTAACATAAAATAAAAAAACCCTGAAAATTTATTCAACTTTCAGGGCCTTCAAATAATAAACTATTAAAAAAATAAACTAGGAACTTAGAGGAAGGATGAGATTTCACTCTCCCTTTCTCTATTGTAAAGTTAGCAAATTACGAACCATAAAAAATATATTTTTTGTTAAATATTTCATAAAATTCTGAAAACCAATTTATTAAACATTTGTTTACATCCATTTTCATTCCATGTAAAAAATAGTATCTTTAAACGGAAAAAATTGAAATTTTTATGGACATTGAATTCAACAAAAGAGAAGATCAGAACAGATTAAAATTATCCGAAATCAATCGCTTATTGACAGAAATTAAAAAGGGAGGTGGTGAAAAGAGGCTTCAGAAGCTTCGTGATGAGGGAAAAATGACGGCAAGAGAAAGAATTGACTATCTTCTTGATAAGGATTCTGATTCCATAGAAATTGGCGCTTTTGCCGGATATGAAATGTATGAGGAGCACGGAGGCTGCCCAAGCGGGGGTGTTGTTGTGGTAATGGGGTATGTTTCCAAAAGACAATGCATCATTGTGGCAAATGATGCTTCTGTAAAGGCGGGAGCATGGTTTCCGATTACGGGTAAGAAAAATCTGAGAGCTCAGGAAATTGCCATGGAAAACAGACTTCCGATTATTTATCTGGTAGATTCCGCAGGTGTTTATTTGCCGATGCAGGACGAGATTTTCCCTGATAAGGAAATGTTCGGGAGAATTTTCAGAAATAATGCTAAAATGAGTGCTGCAGGAATTATTCAGATTTCTGCTGTGATGGGAAGCTGTGTTGCAGGTGGTGCTTATCTTCCGATTATGAGTGATGAAGCGATGATTGTGGAGGGAACGGGTTCTATTTTCCTTGCAGGAAGTTATCTGGTAAAAGCGGCAATCGGGGAAAGTATTGATAATGAAACTCTGGGGGGAGCCACTACACATTGTTCGATTTCGGGAGTTACGGATTATAAGGCTAAAGATGATAAGGATGCGCTGAACAGAATCAAGAATATCATGAAGTCTTTGGGAAGTACTGAGAAAGCGGGTTTCGACAGAATTGAAAGTGTACCGCCGAAAGAAAAGCCTGAAAATATTTTCGGGATTATGCCTGTTTCAAGAGCAGATCAGTATGATACCTACGATATTATAAAATGTCTTGTTGATAACTCTGAGTACGAAGAATATAAGCCTGATTACGGGAAAAGTATTATCTGTGCCACGGCAAGAATCGATGGCTGGTCTGTAGGAATTGTAGCGAACCAGAGAAAGCTTGTAAAAAGCGGAAAGGGTGAAATGCAGTTTGGAGGGGTGATTTATTCTGATTCTGCGGATAAAGCAACGAGATTTATTGCGAACTGTAACCAGAGAAAAATTCCGTTGGTGTTTTTACAGGATGTAACCGGCTTCATGGTGGGTTCTAAATCTGAGCATGGAGGAATTATTAAGGACGGTGCAAAAATGGTAAATGCAGTCTCAAATTCTGTAGTTCCTAAGTTCACGATAATTACCGGAAATTCTTACGGAGCCGGAAATTACGCGATGTGCGGAAAGGCTTATGATCCAAGGTTAATTGTTGCGTGGCCATGGGCAGATCTTGCGGTAATGGGTGGTGCTCAGGCTGCAAAGGTTTTAGCACAGATTCAGGAATCAACATTGAAAAAACAAGGAAAAGAAATTTCTGAGGAAGAACATAAAGAAATTCTGGATTCTATTTCGGCAAAATATAAGAAACAGACGGAAGCAACGTATGCAGCAGCAAGGTTGTGGACCGATGCAATTATTAATCCTGTAGATACCAGAAAATGGATTTCTATGGGAATTGAAGCGGCGAACCATTCTCCGATCACTGAGAAGTTTAATCTTGGAGTTATACAGGTTTGATAATTGATGATTGATGATTGATGATAAATAAAAAAGATGTGGAAATTAATTCTACATCTTTTTTTGTTTTGAATGGGTAAGTTAGTCCAATATTTTAAATTCTGACTTTCATCTTAGCCCCGATTGCAGCATTTGTGTGAGCTCATTTTATAGATTCGGCGGCGGCTTTGCCGCCGCCGAATCTATAAAATAGCGAGTGCGGAAAGCGGGAAACAGCTCCTCATAAAACAGATTCTATGAAAAGAAAACTCCCGTTCTGAATCTTTCTTTATTCAGTTTTTTATTCACAGCCAATCCCCAAAGAATAAATTCTTTTAAAAACAGAAGATCTTCGGGTTGGGTATCGGGTTGGTATTTTTCAATGATTTCATCAAGCGGAGTAATTCGATTTAGGTTTTTCGCGTAGACTTCATCCGGAGATTCGTCGGTAATTTCTAAAAATCCGTCATCCTGTAAAAACCAATCGGTGATCTGGCTGAATGGTCCGTCTATATTTTTTTTCTCCAGTTTTTCTATTTTGGGGAAATACGTGGTAAACAGAGTTTTTACCGCATTATCTATTAAAAGTTGTGCCACAGATTCTGCTCCTTCCTGCTCTCCTTCGTAAACCAGTTCTACCTTTCCGGTAATCGCAGGAATAACGCCAACAAAATCGCTCAGCCTCACCGAAGTTTTTTCTTCGCCAGCCAACAAAGCCCTACGTTCTGCCGTACTCAACAAATTTTCGAAAGCGGTGATGCTCATACGTGCACTCACACCACTTTTAGCATCTACATATTCGCTCTCACGGGCTTCAAAACCAATCTGTTCCAGAAGATCATGGGCTAAAGCCGGAACATACACTCCGTTTTTCTGGCGGCTGTCCAGACTGGATTCATATTTTGTAATTTCTTTCGCAATATGGATATTTTCAGGATAGTGCGTTAAAATCTGCGATCCGATTCGGTCTTTAAGAGGAGTAACGATGCTTCCTCTGTTGGTATAATCTTCCGGATTGGCAGTAAAGACAAACTGAATATCCAAAGGCATTCTCACTTTAAATCCACGAATCTGAACATCGCCTTCCTGTAAAATATTAAACAGGGAAACCTGAATTCTTGCCTGTAGATCAGGCAACTCGTTAATTACAAAAATACAGCGGTTGGCTCTCGGAATCATTCCAAAATGGATCACACGATCGTCTGCATAAGATAATTTAAGATTGGCAGCTTTTATCGGATCTACATCACCAATAAGATCGGCAACGGTAACATCCGGAGTGGCAAGTTTTTCAAAAAATCTTTCATCTCGGTGAAGCCATTCAATGGGTGTGCTATCGCCTTCTTTTTCAATTAATTCTTTTGCAAACCGGGAAATCGGATTAAAAGGATCATCATTAATCTCGCTTCCGTCCACATAAGGAATCCATTCATCCAATAAGCTTGTCATCATTCTTGCCAGTCTTGTTTTAGCCTGACCTCGCAATCCTAATAAATTGATGTTATGCTTACTGAGAATGGCATGCTCCAATTGAGGAATTACTGTGTTTTCGTATCCGAAAATTCCCTCAAATACAGATTCTCTATTTCGGATTTTAGTTTTTAAATTATCCCGTAATTCTTCTTTAATATGTTTTGATGTATAACCTGATGCTTTTAACGCACCAAGCGTTTTTATTTCTGGCTTTGCAGTCATTGTATTTAAATCTAATTGATAATTTTTATTGAGTAATAATTTTAACGGATTCTTCTTTTACGATTGGATTCATAATCTTCAAAAATCATGTTTCCTAAGCCATTAAGACCTGTATAAAATGCTTTTCCCTGATTGGCTTCTGTAAATTCGCTCACGAAATGCTGCAAATAAGAATCCTGCGCAATCATAAAAGTAGTAATTGGGATATGGAGCCTCCTTGCCTGAGCTGCCATATTGTAACATTTCTGAACTACATATTCATCCAGTCCGTAAGAATTCATATAATAAGTACCGTCCGGTTCGCGCACACAGCTTGGCTTTCCGTCGGTAATCATAAAAATCTGTTTGTTGGTATTTCGCTTTCTCCGAAGAATATCCATTGCTAACTGAAGCCCTGCAACAGTATTGGTATGATAAGGACCCACCTGCAGATATGGAAGTTCCTGAATCTTTACCGGCCATGCATCATCGCCAAAAACAATAATATCCAGCGTATCTTTCGGATAACGCGTTGTGATTAATTCAGCAAGTGCCATCGCAACTTTTTTAGCCGGAGTAATACGGTCTTCACCGTAAAGAATCATACTGTGGCTGATGTCGATCATTAAAACAGTACTCATTTGAGACTGATGTATGCTGTCCTCAACAATAAGATCATTTTCCGTAAGATGAAAATCTCCGATCCCATTATTAATTTGTGCATTCTTTAGACTCTCCGTCATTGAAATTTTTTCCACAGAATCACCGAAATTATAATTTCTGAACTCTCCGGTTAAGTCTTCACCTGCTCCGCTTTTATTCGTTTTATGATTTCCGTTTCCGCTCTTTTCAAGATTTCCGAATATTTGTTTAAGTGCCTGCTTACGGATATTCTGTTCCATTTTCGCACTTAACGTAACTCCATTGCCATTTCCATCTGGATTAATCTCTTCCCGAATATATCCTTTCTTTTTAAGGTCTTCAATAAAGTCATCTATTGTATATTCAGGAGTGGTTAATTGGTATTCTTCATCCAACATCCGAAGCCAGTCAATTGCTTCATCAAAATCACCTGAAGTATGAGTCAGTAAATCCGTAAAAATTTCCAGCAATCGGTCAAATACAGATCGTTCCGGTTCCTGATAAGTATTAAACCTAAAACCTCTTACAATATGCTCTTTCATATCATAAATTTACGATATAAATTAAGAGGGCTTAAGAGATTTAGTCTATTTTACATTTTAAGAATAAAAATAATTGAATCAAAGAAAATTCTCAAGTTATGGAAAGAAAAATTATCCGCTACTTTAGATAAAACGTCTTTAATATGCGAAATATCTTTTCAGGAGCTTTATCCCGCTATCCACTTCTACTCCTCGTGCCCGGCTTTCCGAGCTAATGCCTTCTTTCCCACATCACGCTGCGGGGTAACCGTTTCTATCGGGGCTAGGAATGGCAATAATATTGATAATTGATGAATGATTACATTCTCCGGCTTCTTTACTTGTTACTTTTCTCTTTTTACTTTTTACATTGTTCTTTTTACTTGTTACTTTTCTCGGATCAGTCTCAAAAGTTGGGGAGGAATGTTAAGTAGTTTTATCTTTGTATAATGCTAAACGAACAAGAATTACTAAAGTTTTTGCTTCCACCATACTTAGTGGATTATTTTGATATTGTGAAATTTGAAGAAAAAGAAGG
>NZ_JACLCT010000058.1:0-17194 GCF_014218915.1 Chryseobacterium sp. C2(2020) | reverse complement strand
TTTTAGTATTTGTTCAATTCTAAAATATTAATTTTAGACATTAAGCACCTCATGTTTTTCTCCGAATTCACGTTAAACATAACGATTATTTAAAATTTATTTTCAACCGCAAAATGATATACTTCCACTCCCTGCATAAATTCCAAATAGGATTAAGCTCTTAAAAATCATTTAATCACAAATTCCAAAACATTTACCATCATTTAAAATATGAGAGATTTATGAAAAAAAAAGCATGATCTATTCCTTGATTTTTGAGATTCTTCACTTCACTTTTTAAGGATGTTCGTAGATTTTCAGTCTATGTTGAGAATAATACCATTGTGTAAAAAACCTAAGTCCCAATTCTTAAAATCTAAAACCCAATTGTTATCTTTGCCTAAATAAAAAATATTCATGGATAAAATTGATAGTCTGAACCAGGTAGCAGAATTCCACACCACTTTTAAAGCCCCTATTTTAGATACCCCTCAAATTCCTTCACCGGAAAGATGCAACCTGAGAGTTGAACTTCTTCAGGAAGAACTGAACGAACTGAAACAGGCAATTGCAGATAATAATATCGTAGAAATTGCAGATGCTTTATGCGATTTGCAGTATGTTTTAAGCGGAGCAGTTCTGGAATTCGGACTTGGCAGCAAATTTGTAGAGTTGTTCAACGAAGTTCAGCGTTCCAATATGTCGAAAGCCTGCGATAATGAAGAACAGGCACAGGAAACCGTTGAATTTTACAAAGCAAAAGACGTAGAATCATTTTATGAAAAATCCGGCGAGAAGTTTAATGTGTACAGACAGGCAGATCATAAAGTCCTGAAAAACAAATACTACTCTCCTGCCGATTTAAAGACAATTATTGAAAAATAGTATGAAAAAATTTATTACGAATTGTATGGCTGTTTCAGCTCTATTCATGGCAACACAACAGCTTAGCGCACAGAAAGTTGTTGTAGGACGTGAAGTTGAAACCACTGCCGACGGAAAAATGCTTTTAGGAAATCAGCTTAAAAGCAAATTTCTGGAAGCCCCTTATTCTGACTGGTATGTGAAAGAGCATGACGAATATGCTTTGGATCAGAAAGCCATCGGAGAGCTGAAAAAAAGTAAAATCAACACGTATAACATTACCGTTTTCATGGGAACATGGTGCGAAGATTCTCACAGAGATTTTCCGAGACTCATGAAAATCCTTGAAGAGGTAAAATATCCGGAAGGCAAACTTACCATTATTGCGGTAAACCGTAAAAAGGAATCTCCGAACGGCGAAGAAAGTCTTTTCAACATCCAGAAAGTTCCGACGATTATTGTTCAGAAATACGGAAAAGAATTGGGAAGAATTATCGAAATGCCTACATCAGGATATATTGAGAGAGATTTGGTAGAGATTCTGAAAAAAGATGACAGTTCTGTAATTAAAGAAATTTTTGGTAAATAAGGTTTGAGAAATAGTAAAGTTTTAATATCGTTTTTGGCGGGAGCTGCACTGGTAACAGTTTTGTTTTTCAGTTTAAAGTCATGCTTTAATCTCAGTGAAAAAACCGAGAAATCAGATTATTACATTCTGACCAATCAGATTTCGAAGATGAATAAAATGGTCGTGCTTGAGCAGAACACTTCTTCCATTCAGAAAACCAAAATGGGCTACGAATTTTTAGGCAAAGAAGTTTCCAGCAACAGCATCATTACCTACACCAAAACGAACGCACAGGTTTCTTATGATCTTAACAAGATGAAAATGGAGGTAGATTCGATCAATAAAAAATTAGTGATTACCGAACTGCCCGATGCAGACATCAGAATTACGCCAAGTGTAGAAATCCAGTCGATGGACGATTCCTTTTTCAACAGAATTTCCGAAAAAGACATTAAAAACGTAACGCAGAAAGCGAAAGATACCGCTGTAAAATCCATCGATCAGAACAAACTGAGAACAGAAGGGAGACAACAGCTGATGGAAAATCTTAATAATATTTTTGTTTTGGCAAAGGCTTTGAATTATACCATTGAGGACCAGACCGGAAAGCTGGGCATTTTAGGACTATAAAATTTAAAGCTATGCATTCAGAAGAAAAAGAAAAACAGGAATCTGCAAATTCTGCAGAAACCAAAAAGCAAAATCAGGATTTTCCCGATATTCCAGCTTCATCAGAAAAAACAAATCCGTCGGACGTGGATAAAGAAGACGTTCAGAAATCTTCTCAAAACAACAAATCCGGGAAAACGGATAATACGGACGAAAAATAAAAAGGTTCTGCTCAATGAGCGGAACCTTTTTTAGAAAAAAACACAAATAAAAGTCAAATATGTAATATGAACTACAACGGTCAATCTGCTCCGCTTGTCAACTACCGTAACTATTTGGCTGTTGACTTACGGAAGCAAAACTGACATATTTTTAAACAATAGTTGATTTTCCGAGCTTTACATTTTCAAAATTGTAATACGATTTCTCGGAATATTTAATATAATCTGCGATAAAACTTCCCACTTCACTGGTGGAATAAGGCTGTTCAGAATTCAGATCCACCGTAACGTATTTATTCTCAATGGCATATTCTACAGATTGTCTCAATTTTTCCGCTGCCTGTTCAAGCTGTAAATAATCCAGCATCATTGCCGTACTTAAAATGGAAGCAACAGGATTTGCAATTCCTTTTCCTTTTGCCTGCGGATAAGAACCGTGAATAGGCTCAAACAAAGCATTTTCATTTCCAATGGAAGCCGAAGGAAGCAGACCGATAGAACCGCCGATCACACTCGCTTCATCTGAAATAATATCTCCGAACATATTTTCGGTAACAATTACATCAAAATGTTTCGGGTTTAAAATTAACTGCATCGCTGCATTGTCCACAAACATAAAATCAAGTGCTACATCAGGATATTCTGCCGCAATTTCTTTACAGACCTTTCTCCACAATCTTGAAGTATCCAAAACGTTCGCTTTATCAATTAAAGTTAACTTTTTTCTTCTTTTCTGAGCCTCCTGAAAAGCCATGTGAACGATTGGAGCGATTTCATCACGGTTGTATTTACAGATATCATACGCATAACCTGCTTCCTCATCCGTAAATTTTTCGCCAAAATAGATTCCACTCACCAATTCCCTGAAAATCTGAATATCTGTTCCTTCAATAATTTCCCTTTTCAAAGGACTTTTCTCAATTAAAGAAACATACGTTTTCAAAGGTCGGATATTCGCAAAAAGCCCCAATTCTTTACGAAGTTTTAATAACCCTTGTTCCGGACGTACTTTGGCATCCGGATTATTATCAAAAGAAGGATCTCCGATCGCCCCGAAAAGCACTGCATCAGATGCTTTGCAGATCTCCAGTGTTTCATCCGGCAAAGGATTTCCAGTCTTATAAATCGCTTCCGCCCCCATCAATCCGTATTTAAAATCAAACTGATACTGGAACGCTTCCGCAATGGAATCTAAGATTTTAATACTTTCTGCAACCACCTCCGGCCCGATTCCGTCTCCCGGAAGCACTGCAATTTTAAAATTAGTTTTCATACACTTTTTGTGTTTTTAGTTCGAATTGTTCGATCGCCTGTTTTCTGCTGATTAAAAAATCAATATCATCATACCCATTCAGCAGACATATTTTTTTATAAGAATCTATTTCAAAACCTTCCGTTTTATTATTGAAAGTAATCGTTTGTTTTTCAACATCCACCAAAATTTCTTTTTCAGGATTTTCAGTAATTTCCTCTAAAATTTCTTTTAAAAATTCCTCAGAAACTTTTACAGGCAATAATCCGTTGTTTAAAGCATTGCCCTTAAAAATATCCGCAAAAAAACTTGAAACAACCACCTTAAAGCCATAATCAGTTAAAGACCATGCAGCGTGTTCACGACTGCTTCCGCAACCGAAATTGTTTCCGGCAACCAGAATTTCACCGCTGTATTTTGCGTTATTCAGGACAAAATCAGGATTCGGTTCATTCGTATGAACATCGTATCTCCAGTCTCTGAAAAGATTTTCGCCAAAACCTTTTTTATCAATACTCTTTAAAAATCTCGCCGGAATAATCTGATCCGTATCTATATTTTCTACAGGCAAAGGAATTGCTCTGGATTGTATAATGACTAATTTTTGCATTTTTTTTGAGCCAAAATAGTTTTAATTATTGTTTTTTTTCTTTTTCAGGAGCTATTTCCCGCTATCCACTCATACTCCTCGCTCCCTTGCTTTTGCCATCGCTTGCTCCGGGGTAACCGTTTCTATCGGGGCTAAAAAGTGAATGGTTAATTTCACTTTGTGAATCAATAGTCAATTTCTAAAATTCACTATTCACTATTGACAATTCACTTTTAAACTTATGTGCTCTTTTTTCTATTTAAGTAGTAAGCTTAAAAAACTAAAGTGTTTAAATCTTTTGCGTCTTTTGTGGTAAAAAAGTTTAGACAAGTTTTAAGTAAATTCATCTCCATCAGTTTTCAAAGACGGAAATTCTTCCTTCCACAGCAACTTTTGCAGCCGTCAAAGGACTTGCCAGAATCGTTCTCGCACCTTGTCCCTGTCTTCCCTCAAAATTCCTGTTCGAAGTGGAAACGCAATATTCCCCTTCCGGAATTTTATCATCATTCATCGCTAAACACGCCGAACATCCAGGTTGTCTGATCTGGAAACCCGCTTCATTAAAAACCGTATCTAAACCCTCTTCAAAAATCTGTTTCGCAACCTGTTGAGAACCCGGAACAAGCCACGCATGAACATGATCCGACTTTCTTTTTCCTTTAACATAATTTGCCGCAGAACGGAAATCTTCAATTCTCGCATTCGTACAGCTTCCGATAAAAACATAATTCACTTTAATATCAGAAAGTGCCTGTCCCGCTTTTAAACCCATGTATTTTAAAGCCTTCTCTTCAGATTCGTTCTGAGGATTCGGGATATTCTGACTGATGGAAATTCCCATCCCCGGATTGGTTCCATACGTTACCATCGGATAAATCTCCGAAGCATCAAAAGAAAATTCGGCATCAAAAACTGCTCCTTCATCGGTTTTCAAAGTTTTCCAGTATTCCAGTTTTTCTTCCCATTCCTCGCCTTTCGGTGCGAAAGTTCTTCCTTTTACGTACTCAAAAGTCGTTTCATCGGGAGCAATCATTCCTCCTCGGGCGCCCATTTCGATACTCATATTACAAACCGTCATTCTGCCTTCCATCGACATTTCTTCGAAGACATTTCCGGCATATTCGCAGAAATAACCTGTTCCGCCGTCAGTTCCCACTTTTGAAATAATGTACAAAATCACGTCTTTGGGCTGAACATTTTTATTTAACTCACCATTTACGGTAATTCTCATCGATTTTGGCTTGTTCAGCAACAGACACTGGCTCGCAAAAACCTGCGCCACCTGACTTGTTCCTATTCCGAAAGCAATTGAGCCGAATGCGCCGTGTGTAGAAGTATGGCTGTCTCCGCAAACAATGCTCATTCCCGGCTGTGTAACGCCTAATTCCGGAGCAATGATGTGAACAATTCCCTGATATTGATGTCCTAAACCATACAATTCTATGTTGTTTTTCTTACAGTTTTCCGTTAACTGCTCCACCTGATTTCTGGATGATGCATCGCGAATCGGCTGATCCTGATCCAAAGTCGGAACATTATGATCCGCAGTTGCCACAATCTGTTTCGGTCTGAAAACCTCAAGATTTCTCGCTTCCAGTTCCGCAAAAGCCTGTGGACTGGTTACTTCATGGATGAGATGTTTATCAATATAAATAATCTGAGGTCCGTCCGGAATCGTCTCTACAACGTGCGCATCCCAGACTTTATCAAACAGTGTCTTTTTTGTATTCATTCTAATTTATGTAATGGAGAATCAATTCTGTTACCCTATTTTTCTTGTCACTTTTTCGATCATTGAACTTAAATCGTCATTATTGACTTCTTTTTTACCGTCAGCAATTTTCAAAAACTCCTGATACAGAAAATCAAGTTCATTTTTAGTAACTTCAAAACCAATATGTTTAAATCTGTATGCCAAAGCAGAACGTCCGCTTCTTGCTGTTAAAACAATGGTAGAAGCATTCACGCCCACTTCCGCAGGATCAATAATTTCGTAAGTTTCCCTGTTTTTAATGACTCCGTCCTGATGAATTCCGGAACTGTGCGCAAAAGCATTCGCTCCCACAATCGCTTTGTTCGGTTGTACCGGCATTCCCATCAATTCAGAAACCAAAACACTCATGGGATTGAGCATTTTGGACTGAACGTCAGTATATAATTCTAAATATGGATGCTGTTTTAAAATCATTACCACTTCTTCCAGCGCCGTATTTCCGGCTCTTTCTCCCAATCCGTTGATGGTGCATTCTATCTGTCTTGCTCCGTTGATGACTCCTGCGATAGAATTGGCGGTTGCCATTCCCAGATCGTTGTGGCAGTGACAGGATAAGATCACGCGATCAATGCCTTTTACATTATCTTTCAGGTATTTTATTTTTGCACCATACTCTTCAGGAAGACAATATCCCGTTGTGTCCGGAATATTAAGCACGGTTACCCCTGCTTTTATCACTTCTTCGCAAACTCTTGCCAGATAATCGTTGTCTGTTCTTCCTGCATCTTCCGCATAAAATTCTACATCTTCCACATACGATTTGGCATATTTTACCGCCTGAACCGCTCTTTCAACAATATCTTCCCTGTTTGAATTGAATTTAAATCTGATATGAGAATCCGAAGTTCCGATTCCGGTGTGAATTCTCGGTCTTTTGGCGTATTTTAATGCTTCGGCTGCGGTATCAATATCTTTCTGATTGGCTCTTGTCAATCCACAGACTTTCGCATTTTTCACTAATTTTGAAATCTCCGAAACCGAATGAAAATCTCCGGGACTGGAAATCGGGAAACCGGCTTCAATGACATCTACTCCCAGTTCATCCAGTTTTTCGGCTATAATTAATTTTTGCTCGGTATTTAACTTACAGCCGGGAACCTGCTCTCCATCACGCAGCGTTGTATCAAAAATTTCGACTTTTTCGGATTTCATAATGAAGTTTTTACTTAATTTTGATTCAAAACTAGAAAGATGAAACGTTTATTCATTTTCAGTTTTTATAAAAAATACAATACTCGAAATATTGTATTTTAATTTCAATTATTTGATTATCATTATTTTAAATTTTAAAAATTTACAATGGCAGAATTGCATAAAGATTTTTTATTCGTACTCATTAAATCACTGACAACTTCAGAAAAAAGGCAATTCACCTTATATGTAAACCGTCTCGGAATTAATGCGGATGCAAAATTTCTTCTTCTTTTTTCAGAACTGGATAAGATGAAGGAATACGATGAACATGTCATCATCAACAAAAAAATTTCGACTAAACAGCAGTTATCGAACCTGAAAGCGCATCTTTACAAGCAGATTCTGGTGAGTTTACGAATGAACCCGAGTCATCAGAATTACAGAATTCAACTGCGCGAACAATTGGATTTTGCGAATATTCTTTATCAGAAAGGCTTGTATAAACAGGCTTTAAAAATTTTAGATAAAGCAAAACAGACTGCGTTGGAATTGGATGAAAAAAGTATTGCTTCGGAAATTATCGATCTGGAAAAAGTAATTGAATCCCAGTTTATTACACGGAGTATTGAAGGTAGAGCCGATGAATTAATAAGACAATCCACGGAAATCAGCAAACAGAATCATTATGCGACAGAATTATCCAATCTTTCGCTGAAACTGTACAGTGAAATGCTGACAAAAGGTTATGTAAAAAACGATGAAGACCGTGCCGAAATCATGCAGATATTCAATGCGCAGATTCAGAAAATCAATTTTAAAAAACTGAATTTCACGGAAAAATTGTGGTATTTTAAAGCGCACGTCTGGAAAAACCAATTGCTTCAGGAATATAAATATACGTTGAAATATGCTTTTCAATGGGTGGATTTATTTCACAAAAATCCTGAAATGATTGTGAGTCATCCCGTTTGGTACATTAAAGGAAATACCTACCTGCTGAAAATCTTATTTCTGTACGGAAATATTGATATTCTTGAGGAAAGTTTTAAAGATTTCAATGAGGTTGTTCATTCTTCAAGTTTTGCTCAAAATGAAAACCTGCAATCGCTTATTTTTCTGACGCATTACAATACTTTAATGAACATTCACTTTGTGAAAGGTGAATTCTTTTCCGGCTCGAAATTGATTCCTGAAATCGAGCTGAAAATGGATAAGCTCCGTGATAAAATTGATGAGCATCATTTCATGATTCTTTATTTAAAAATGGCAGCGATGTTTTTCGGAAGCAAAAAATTTGAGGAATCCATCCATTATTCATTAAAAGTGATCGAATCCAAAGGAAATGTTCAGGAAGATTTACTGTTCCACACCCGAATTTTGATTCTGATGGCGAAACACGAATCCGGAAACGATGAAGATTATGATGAATTTATAAAAGCAACTTTAAAATTCACCAAAAAGATGAAAAAGCCGGATGAATTTCATTTTGAAAGCATTCATTTTTTCAAAAATCTGAATAATATAACACCGGATAAACAATTGGAATCTTTCAAAAAATTTGATGAAAAATTAACTCTTTTTTCTGAAAATGAATACTACAGAAGGTCTTTGCTGTACATTGATATTCACGGTTGGGTACAGTCTAAAGTGAGAAATGTGGATGTTATTGAGATTATTAAAGAAAAAGTACGGTACAAAAGAAAGCATCAGTCTTAATTTAACCTATTCATAATTAGATCGTTGGTTAAACGTTAATTATTTATAACGGTATTCTGAGATTTTTCGTATTAAATCTCGTCTCAAAAATGCGTGAAAGTAGTATTTTAAATAAAAAATCCGTATTTTTGCATCTTAAAATTTCTTAGTAAACAATGATAAAAATTACACTTCCAGACAATAGTGTCAGAGAATTCGAGGCGGGAGTTACTCCGCTAGATGTGGCAAAATCTATAAGCGAGGGATTGGCTAGAAATACCATTTCCGCAGTTGTAAACGACAAACAAGTAGAGACGACCACACCTATAACCACGGATGCTACGGTACAATTGCTAACCTGGAATGATGATCTTGGAAAGAAGGCTTTCTGGCATTCTTCTGCCCACCTTTTGGCGCAGGCAATCCTTGAGTTTTATCCTAATGCTAAGTTAACCATTGGTCCTGCCATCGAAAAAGGATTTTATTATGATGTAGATTTCGGGGACGAAAGTTTATCTGATAAAGATTTCGAAAAGATCGAAAAGAAGGTTTTGGAAAATGCTAAAAAAGGGTCTACATTCTCTTTATATCCGGTTTCTAAAGAAGAAGCTTTAAAAGTATATGCAGACAATCCTTATAAAGTGGAACTGATCTCTAATCTTAATGATGGGGAAATCACTTTCGTAACGCATGATAACTTTACAGATCTTTGTCGTGGAGGACACATTCCGAACACAAGTATTGTAAAGGCAATGAAGATTTTAAATGCTGCCGGAGCATACTGGAGAGGAAATGAAAAAAATCCTCAGTTAACAAGAGTTTATGGTATTTCTTTCCCGAAACAGAAAGATTTGACAGAATATCTTGAACTTTTAGAAGAGGCTAAAAAAAGAGACCACAGAAAACTGGGTAAAGAACTTGGAATTTTCGCTTTCTCTGAAAAAGTTGGTCAAGGGTTACCTTTATGGTTACCAAAAGGAGCTGCTTTAAGAAAAAAATTAGAGAATTTCCTTTCTGAAGCTCAGAAAAAAGCAGGTTACGAATTTGTAATTTCTCCGCATATTGGTGCGAAGGAATTGTATGTAACTTCCGGTCACTGGGATAAATACGGAGCAGACAGCTTCCAGCCGATTAAAACTCCGAATGAAGGAGAAGAATTCATGCTGAAACCGATGAACTGTCCGCATCACTGTGAAATTTACAAGACTTCACAATGGAGCTACAGAGATTTGCCTAAAAGATATGCAGAATTTGGTACCGTTTACAGATATGAGCAAAGTGGTGAGCTTCACGGTTTAACGAGAGTTCGCGGATTTACTCAGGATGATGCGCATTTGTTCTGTACTCCGGATCAGTTGATGGATGAATTTAAGAAAACGATTGATTTGGTTCTTTATGTTTTCGGTTCATTAGGTTTTGCAGATTTTACCGCTCAGATTTCTTTAAGAGATCCTGAAAATAAGGAAAAATACATCGGAACCGACGAAAACTGGGAGAAAGCAGAAAATGCAATCGTAACAGCAGCAACGGAAAAAGGACTGAATACAGTAACTGAATATGGCGAAGCCGCATTCTACGGTCCTAAACTGGATTTCATGGTGAAAGATGCTTTAGGCAGAAAATGGCAGCTTGGAACAATTCAGGTGGATTATAACTTACCGGAAAGATTTGATCTTTGGTATACAGGAAGCGATGGCGAAAAGCACAGACCGGTAATGATTCACAGAGCGCCGTTTGGTTCTATGGAGAGATTCATTGCGATTCTTATTGAGAATACAGCGGGAGATTTCCCATTGTGGCTGGCTCCTGATCAGTTTATCATTCTTCCGATCAGTGAAAAATACGTAGATTATGCTAAAAAAGTTTCTCAATTACTGGAAAATCACGATATTAGCGGATTAATTGACGACAGAAACGAAAAGACGGGTAAAAAGATCCGCGATGCCGAATTAAAGAAGATTCCATTCATGATTGTAGTGGGAGAAAATGAAGAAAAGGATGGCACAATTTCTGTAAGAAGACGTAGCGAAGGCGATTTAGGAGTAATGAAGATCGAAGATTTCGTTGCTTATTTTAAAGAACAGTCAAAAACAGGATTTGAGTTTAACGCTTAAATCTAAAAAATATCATTCTAAATGATTGAAAATTATTTTTGTTCAGAATGATTGATAAAAATAGAAGTTAACCAATAAAATTATAATACAATAGCACAAAGATTTAACAACAGGGGCCCACAGAGACGTCCGGTACAGGAGGACGCACACTTGATCAACGATAAAATTCGTGTGAGAGAGCTTCGTTTGGTGGGCGATAACGTAGAGCCGGGAGTTTATCCTACTGATAAGGCAAGACAGATTGCGCAGGAGCAGGAATTGGATCTTGTAGTAATCTCCGATAAGGCTGAACCGTTTATTGCAAGGATTCTGGACTATAAAAAGTTCTTATACGAGCAAAAGAAAAAGCAGAAGGAATTAAAAGCTAAGCAGGTAAAAGTAGTTGTGAAAGAAATCCGTTTCGGACCTCAGACAGATGAGCACGATTACGAATTCAAAAAGAAACATGCTGAGAAATTCCTTGAAGAAGGTTCAAAATTAAAGACCTACGTATTTTTTAAAGGACGTTCGATTATCTTTAAAGACCAGGGAGAAATCTTACTTTTAAAGCTTGCTCAGGAATTGGAGCACGTTGGAAAAGTAGACCAGCTTCCTAAGCTTGAAGGAAAAAGAATGATTATGATGATGAGTCCTAAAAAACCAGCTAAATAATCTACAGCCGGATCTACGGATCTGAAACTAAAATATACAGCCTCAAATTATTTTTGAGGCTTTTTTTATGTATTATGATTGTTAAATCCGAGATTAATTAAAATTCAGAATTTTATATTAATTATTAAATATTTTTTAATTTTTAACATAGATCAAGATTATCGATTTAATTTACGACTACATTTGCTTTAGAAAAATAAGACAATAATAAGCTTATCTAAAAATTAAAATTAAATAACAAATTAAACAACAAAGCAATGAGTACATTAAAATTAAAAGACGGAACAGAAATTTTTTACAAAGATCAGGGAGAAGGACCTGTATTAATGTTTCACCACGGATGGCCTTTATCATCTGATGACTGGGATGCGCAGGTTATTTTCTTCTTGCAGAGAGGTTACAGAGTAATTGCCCACGACAGAAGAGGTCACGGACGTTCCAGCCAGAATATTTACAATCACACGATTGAGCAGTATGCTTCTGATGCAGCAGAATTGGTAGAATTTCTTGATCTGAAAGATGTTGTGCATATCGGACATTCTACAGGAGGCGGTGAAGTGATCCGCTATGTAAACAAATATGCCAACGGAAGAGCAAAAAAAGCAGTATTGATAAGCGCAGTTCCTCCGGTTATGGTAAAGAGCGAAAACAATCCGGATGGCGTTCCGATGGAGGTTTTTGACAACATCAGAGATCAGACTTTAAATAACAGAAATCAGTTTTTTATGGATTTAACGGTGCCGTTTTATGGTTACAACAGAGAAGGTGCCGTAGTGAAGCAAGGTGTACAGACCAACTGGTGGAGACAGGGAATGATGGGAGGAATTGTAGCTCATTATGACGGAATCAAAGCTTTTTCTGAGACAGATTTTACAGAAGACCTGAAAGCTGTTGATATTCCGGTACTGTTGCTGCACGGTGAAGACGACCAGATTGTGCCTATTGAAAATTCCGCGATAAAATCTGCTAAATTATTGAAAAACGGTAAGTTGATTACTTATCCGGGATTCCCTCACGGAATGCCTACTACTGAACATCAAACGATTAATAAGGATCTTCTGGAGTTTATTGAGGCTTAATTTTTTCGACATACATATAAGCAAAAGCAGCAATCAGAGTATTTTGGTTGCTGTTTTTATTTCAAGCGGCTTTGCCGGAACTTTTCAGTAATTTTTATTTAAAAATATTTACAAAGTTTGTCATTTTGAAAGGATATCAACCATACATTGAAATACTGTGTTTAGATGCTTTCAGCATGAAAGATATTATGGATATTCGTTTACTATTTATATTGGGAACTGCCACTATAGCCCAGATTGGAACGACACGCTTTTTGGTTGCGGGCGGAGCATAAACTGGAGGTTTACGAACGTAGTTCAGTAGTCCGCAACCAAAAAGATACAGTGAAAAGCAGGAAACAGCTTCAAAAAAATTTACATCACAAAAACGGTAATACCTAAAGCTTCATCCACTTCCCTATTCTATTCAAAAAATCTTTTTCAAATCTCGAAATTTTTCCGTAATTTTGCAGACTATTATTCCGGGCAATCGGAAATAGCCAAAACAGATATTGATAACAAAACAATAAAAAGCAAAACAATGCCAAAATTAAAAACGAAATCAGGTGCTAAGAAACGTTTTGCTCTTACCGGATCTGGTAAGATCAAAAGAAAGAACGCTTACAAAAGCCACATCTTAACGAAGAAAGAAACGAAGCAGAAGAGAAATCTTACTACGACTTCTTACGTTGCTGCTGTGGACGAGAAAAGCGTATTGCGTCAATTAGCAATTAAGTAGTTTTTATAAATCTATAGTCGGTTTATAAGAATTCAAACAAATTCAACATTTTAACCCTGAAATGGAGCCACTAAGAGTAATGAAATAATTACCGCACATTTCAAAAAAACAATTTAAATTATGCCAAGATCAGTAAATTCGGTAGCTTCAAGAGCTAGAAGAAAGAAAATTTTTAAGCACGCTAAAGGTTATTTCGGAAGAAGAAAGAACGTTTGGACGGTAGCTAAAAACGCGGTAGAAAAAGCAATGCAATATGCTTACCGTGGTAGAAAAGAGAAGAAAAGAAATTTCAGAGCACTTTGGATCACTCGTATCAACGCGGGAACCAGAGAGCACGGAATGTCTTACTCTCAGTTTATGGGAGCTCTTAAAAAGAACAACATTGAGCTTAACAGAAAAGTTTTAGCAGATTTAGCAATGAATCACCCTGAAGCTTTCAAAGCAGTTGTAGATCAAGTAAAATAATGTAAAATTTTTGTTATCAATATAAGTCCCAGGTTTTTTGCTTGGGATTTTTTTATTATTTACATTTGCGTAATATTATTAAATTTATAAAATTTTCCTTTAAAGTGAAAAAAATAACTACTCTTCTGCTGTTTTCATTAGGAACATATGCATTTCAGGCTCAAAGTTTTATTCAGGCTTATCAGAACAGAGCCAATTTGGTTACCCAGACCAATATAACAACGTTACTTCAGGAATTTGGGAATCTTGGCGTAAAAACAACGGGTTCTACAGCCAATACCAATGCTCTGAACTGGCTTAAAGCAAAATATCAGTCTTACGGTTATACAGCAAGTCAGATGGTAGAAGATCCTTTCACATTTGGCTCTACAAGTTCTAAAAATTTAATCATTACCAAGACAGGAACCGTTTATCCGAATACGTACGTTATTATTTGTGGACATTACGACACGATTACCGGTCCCGGAGTAAGTGACAACGGAAGCGGAACTTCTATCATTCTGGAAGCGGCAAGAATTTTAAAAGACGTTCCGACAGAATATTCTATTAAATTCATCCATTTTTCCGGCGAAGAACAGGGATTACAGGGAAGTGCACATTATGTAAACAGTGTGGTTTTCCAGAACAGTGTCCGTCAGTTAAACATCAAACTGGTCTTTAATTTAGATCAGGTGGGTGGAAAAATAGGCAATTCGAATATTGCTATCAACTGCGAAAGTGATCAAAGCGGGCAAACAGGAAACAATGCTGCCTCTCTTTCCGTTACGCAGCAGCTTGCGGCGTGTACAACGCTGTATTCACCATTACAGACGGTAATGTCGAACGCCTACTCTTCCGATTATATGCCTTTTGAAGCGAAAGGAGACATTATTACAGGCTTTTATGAAACAGTAAGAAGTTATAACGAACACACCGTAAACGATACTTTTGCCAATGTAGACCCCACTTATGTTTTCAACGTAGGAAAGGCGGCTGTAGGAGCTTTACAACATTTTGCAACAGCCTCTACAAGTTTATTGGCGACAGATGAAAAGACAGTTAATAATCTGGAAACCGTAAAGATTTATCCCAATCCGGCGAAAGATCTTTTACATGTTGAACTTCCTAAAGACGTTAAAAACTTCAGTCTTGAGATTTCGGATATGAACGGCAGACTTGTTTTAAACAAACAAAATGAAGTTAAAGTTAATATTTCAGGATTAGCAAACGGTGTTTATATGGCAACTGTTAAAACAAAAGACCAAAAAGCGGTAAGAAAAATAATTATCGGTAAATAATTTTTATTTTTCTATAAAATTAAAATCCTGAACTTTTGTTTAGGATTTTTTTATTATTACATTTGTATACCAATCAAATTACAAAAATTAATAACAAAATGAAAAAGACATCTACATTTCTGCTGTTTTCTTTATCTGCTTTAAGCTTCAATGCACAATCTTTTATTCAGGCTTATCAGGACAGAGCTAATATGGTAACACAGACCAATATTACAACAAACTTACAGAATTTTGCCAATTTAGGGATTAAAACCACCGGCTCAACAGCGAATAATAATACTTTCAACTGGCTTAAGAATAAATATCTGGGTTTCGGATATTCTTCAAACCAGATTTCGGAAGATGCCTTCACTTACAACGGCAAAAGTTCAAAAAATTTAATCATCACTAAAACAGGAACCGTTTATCCTAACAAATACGTTATCATTTGCGGACATTTCGACACTATAAACGGTCCCGGAGTAAACGATAACGGCAGCGGAACATCCATCATTCTGGAAGCGGCAAGAATTTTAAAAGACGTTCCGACAGAATATTCAATTAAATTCATCCATTTTTCTGGCGAAGAGCAGGGACTTATTGGAAGTTCACATTATGTAAATAACGTTGTTTATCAAAATAATATTAAGAAAGTAGACATTAAATTAGTCTTCAATCTGGATCAGGTTGGCGGAAAAATGGGCAATAATAACAATACAATCTATTGTGATGAAGATCAGGGAGGTCTGTCCAGCAATAATGCAGCTTCAGCAAACGTTACACAGCAATTGCGAAACTGTACCGCTTTGTATTCTCCTCTTTTAACGGCGGTGGATCCGGCTGAAGCTACGGATTATATTCCTTTTGAAAGAAAAGGCGAAATTATTACAGGCTTTTTTGAAAAAATCAGAAGTAATTATCCTCATACTTCAAACGATACATTTGCTAATACAGATCCTGTTTATATTTATAATGTAGCAAAAGCTTCTTTGGGAGCTTTACAGCACTTTGCAGTAGCAGCAAATTCTTTGCAGAAAAAAGAAGTGTTACTTTCTGGAAATTCTATAGAATCTATAAAGATCTATCCCAATCCTGCGAAAGATTATTTAAATGTCGAACTTCCTGAAGATGTTAAAGATTTCAGGCTTGAAATTTCAGATATCAATGGCAGGCTTGTTTTAAATAAGGAAAATGAAACGAAAGTAAATGTTTCAGAATTACCAAACGGAACGTATATCGCAACAATTAAAACAAAAGATCAAAAAGCGGTAAGAAAAATAATGATCGGAAAATAATCAATGATCAAGCAAAATCCTGAGTTTCTTTCTCAGGATTTTTTATTTCTATATTTGTAAAATAGTAAACTAATTTCCAATATGAATTTCAAAAAATTAACAGCCATTTTTCTTTTCTCGGTAACAGCCGGATTATTTCAGGCACAAAGTTTTATCCAGGCTTATCAGGACAGAGTTAACTTATTAAAAAAAGAAGACATCGTATCCAATTTAAAGGAGTTTGAGAAATTAGGTGTTAAAACTACAGGTTCTGTAGAAAATGACAACGCCCTAATCTGGATCAAAAATAAATATTTATCTTTCGGATATTCCGAGAACCAGATAGAAGAAGATCCTTTTTCCATAGGAAAATTAAAATCCAAAAACCTGATCATTACTAAGAAAGGAACTTTATATCCGGATAAATATATCATTATTTGCGGACATTTCGACAGCATTAACGGTCCCGGAGTAAACGATAACGGAAGCGGAACATCCATCATTCTGGAAGCCGCTAAAATCCTGAAAGATATTCCCACTGAATATTCCATAAAATTCATTCATTTTTCGGGTGAGGAACAAGGATTGTACGGAAGCAGACATTATGTAAATGAAGTTGTTTATCAGAACAAAACCAGGCAGATTGATATAAAAATGGTCTTCAATCTGGATCAGGTCGGTGGTAAAAAAGGGATGTTCAACGATACCGTATTTTGTGATGAAGATCAGGGAGGAAGCTCAAAAAATAATGAAGCTTCTAAACAGGTTACCAAAGAACTGATGACCTGCACAACTTTATATTCTCCATTACAGGCAAAAATTGATCCCGCAGAAGATACCGATTACATCTCTTTTGAAAAAAAGGGTGAAGTAATCGAGGTCACTGAAAAACCTTTCATTTTACGACAGCCTATTTATTTAGGATGAAAAATAAGAGCTTATTACAAGATTT
>NZ_JACLCT010000057.1:0-17326 GCF_014218915.1 Chryseobacterium sp. C2(2020) | reverse complement strand
CTGATGTCTTCTAAAAAAAGCATATATCTTCCGGGTTGATATTCGCCGTAGGAAAATAAATAAATCAGATCATTTTTCTTCAGATAATATATTTCCAATCCTTTTTCAGAAATATATTTTTCAATAAAATTATTGATCTGTTTAAAGCTGTTTTCTTCCACTATCAGATCAAAACTTTCACGATCTGTTTGTTTTTTCAGTTCTTTTAACGGATGGTCATAAAAATCGATCAACCTAATTTTCTGATGATTAATTTCAAACACTTTGTTCACACATTCTCTTTCATCTCCATCAAACAGAAGCTGCCTGAAACTTTCGGATGATGAATGATAATCAAATGCTCCTCCGAAGATATCAATTAACAATTTTGCATATTCATCATTTTCGTAATCGAAGTTTTTCACCGCCAAATGTCCTAAAGAATACCTTTTGTATAATTCGTTTTCAGAAAAAACAATATTATTCTTTACTAATTTTTCATCAATATCAAGTAATTGATTATAGATGGAATGATACATGGGAATTTCAGGAGATAATTTTATTAGTTCCTCCGTTTTCTGTATCGCCAGATTAAGGGTATCTCTGTACGATTTTTTCATTTTTTCACTGTTCAGGCGGATGTACATTTTGTTTGTTTTTTTAATTCAGTGATGTGAGTGATGTTTCTAAAATTATGTGTCTTTAGCTAAAAGCATTCAGGTTTTTGGGATCAAGAGTATACTTTTCATAAAATACAATTGACTTTTATTCCGTTTATTATTTTGAACCAAAATGGAAAGTTTCTCATTCATTTTCTTCGTCGTCTTCATCCTCAAATCGATCATCTTCTTCCAAAACTTTTTCAACCCATTTTATCGTTTTCTGCGCTTTTGGATCATCTTTTTCGATAACTATTAGAGCACGTAAAACATTATCGGCAATAAAAGCATCAAAATAACCATCCGATTCATACTCATCTTCGACAATATCAATAAGATTTTCGATTATAGCAGCTTTATTTTCTATACTCCATACCGATTCCAAATATTTCCAGGCTTCACGGAAAAAATACAGCACAGAAGTAAATTCATCGTAATCAAAAATATCATCATTCAGGTAATTTGTAATATCATTCTGAATGGAAGCAATTTCCTCGGAATGAAAAGGAGCCAGTTCACCAATCAGGATATAGATGGATCTATAAGGTCTGAACATTCCGTAATTACGATTCAAACCATATTGAACCGTATTAATAATCTGACCGATGGTCTTTGGAGAAAGTTTTGTTTCAAACTTACTATCACATAAGTATTTAAAAACATCATACAGTTTTCTTTCATCCTGTTCTTCTACCGAAGCTAAAACCTCATCAATCTTTTTATTAAGTTCTTCGTTAATTTGATTCGCCATATTTTATTATGTATCTGAAATTACAAGGAAGCCCGGTCCAAAAAATCAGAGCGAGCTTACAATGGTTTATTGTTTTTTAAAAAGGAAATAAAGGAACCAGCTTCATTCCTTCCGAATCCGGCGACGTTTTGATGTATTCTTTCTGATACGTTAGCGGCACAAGATTCATTTCTCCGCTTTCTTTCCACGTCTGCATGATTTCTTCTCTTGCTGCCTTTGCAACCGCATTGTTTTTACTTCTTATTTTTGTTGTTTTCAGCCATTTATTTTCAAAAGGTTTGATGGAAATCAACAAAATTTCTTCTAAATTCAGCTTTAATTTCTGAGGAACGGTATTTGATTGCATACCCAGCAAAACACCAAAGCTTTCATTTTTCATAAAATCTTTTGATGTAATAAAGCTTAATGCATTATGATTGGCTTTGTTTTCTCTGTTTACCCAGAGTTCTATATTGTCTTCGGTAAATTCCAGAGATGTTTCACCGAATTTCTCCATTAATGCTTTAAAATCACCATGCCCGATTGCAATTTGAGAAGTACTGTTTACGAGGGCAACAGCAAAATGCTTATGAATGATTTCGTACGGTATATTGCCGTGAAATTCCATGTAAAATTCGGCTCCGATTCCGTTATACTGAGAATTCTGACCATAATAAAAGTTTTCGTACGGATCTGAAAGTCCGTCTGTCATCAATATCGTAGATTCCGGTGCATGAATAACCCTCATTTTGCATGAATTGTGGTAAGAGCTTCCTCCAGGCCATGAATGATCTCTGAATCCGCCCACTCGCAGATAAATAATTCGCTCATCCAGTTTCCCTAAAGATCTGAAAAATTCATGCCTCAGTTTTTGGCTATCTGTTGTAGCTTTTTTCTGCTTTTCGTATTCCGGACTAAACTCTATTTGAGAAACTCTTAAAGATTCAAATCCGTATTCTTCAACTGCAGGATCCGACTGTACGCTGAGATTACCGTTTTCATAGCTAAAAAAAAGACTATCTATTTTATTTTCCAACTGATGATAAATGGAAAGGATTTCTTTACTTCCGCCAAAATGCCCGAAAGACCTCATTTTATCGTTGTAATGATATGTGGAATCTATAAACATCCCGATTTCGTCCGCTTCTTTTTTAAAATGGATCAAAACTTCCGCTTTCAGAAAAACATTATCATTTTCACTGTATTTTCCGGCTCTGTCCTCCGTTTCCTTTTTAATATCTTCCAAAAACATAGGGATGCTGTATCTTTCGGCTTTAACGGGTTCTCCTTTTTTAAAAGTGAATTTCACCTTAGAATGTACCGGAAAAAAGTAAATAAGATCAGAATAATCATAATTTCGAAATTTATCCAGATATTCATTTATCTCTTCCTTATCGTATTCTCCTACATGGAAATCATTGTAAAAAACTCCATTTTCATAAAAATAAATTCCGGTATTGGACGAACTTCCGTATTGATTTCTGTACGCTTCATAATGATAGGTACGTCCTTCAATAAGCAATTCGTTCATTTCTTCAGAAAGTCTGGCAATCAATTTTTGAGCTTCTTCTGAACTTAAATAGTTGTTTTTCATGTTTTTTAAATATTAGTTTTTTTAAAACGTTGGTATAGATAATATTTCCGGATAAGGAAAACGGTCTTTTGTATAAATAAGCTGAATAATGGCTCTTAAATATATACTGTTGCTGCGCATTTTGCAGTGTGTAAAGGCAATTGCCCATCCTGCCCTGAGATTATTGATCATTATTTTTTCGTTCCAAAAGCTGAAGGCATCAATATCTCCTGAATGATTACTGCAAATCTGGGTAAATTCAGAATGAGAAAGAACGTATACTTCATCTTCTTCTTCAATAAAAAAGTTTTGCTCTCCGTAAAGTCTGTAGCCTTTAAAATCGTTCATAGAAATATCCATCACCTCACCCTTTACATCTTCGCTGCTTTCTGTGGTTAAAGCGATAACGGAGCCATTGTTGATAAGCGGAAGAATTCCGTCGGGATAATTATAACTGAATATATTGTCTGCAAAATACTTTTTAAGACCTTTTTTAGAACAGATAAGCAAAACACCACTGGTATCTTTTTCGAATTTTTTTTGCATTTTTAGTTTTTAAAATATGAGTCTGTTTAAACTTTATTTAACCACAAAAGTCACAAAAGATGACTAAACTTTTATTTAAAGTTGATCATTATCAATGAAAAAGTTCACAATAGTTTTTAAAAATCTTTGATTTTTATTCTTTTGAGCGCTTTGATTATTAATGAAATTCGCTTTAACATTGTCTTTTGTGCCTTTTGGGGTTAATTCTGAAATTAGTTTAAACAACTTTTATATTAGTCAACAATTAGGAATAATTGTTATTTTTTTTAAATCCCAAATTCATCTTCTTTCCAGATAAAAAACATAACACTTGGCAATGCATAATAAGCCGCTATTTCGGGACGATCCAGTTGTGCTTTAAGATCCAGTTTGTAATTTTTTACTGCTAAATTCACTTCTTCTAAATTCGGTAAAGTGTTCAGAACTTTCACATCTGTAACGTTGGTTTTATATAAATCCAGACGCTCCAGCTTTTTTAAAGGCTCCAAACCGGAAATATCATCCAGCTCTTCATTTTCTAAAAATCCTAGCCATTTCAAATTCGGGAACTTATACATTTCCTTCAAGTCAATATTATTCTGAATACGCGATAAATCTAATTTTTCCAGAAGTGGCATGGTTGCAAAGGAAGAAAAATCTGTGATGTCACTGTTATACAAATCCAGAACCTTTAGCTTTTTCAAAGGTTTTAAATATACTTTTCCAGATCGTTGAAGGCTAAGGAATTCCAAATTGGGAAAACGGCTAAATCCTTTCATTTCGTGATTGTTTCCAGATAATTTCAGTCTTTTCAAAGATTCCATTTGGGGAAGTGTCCTGAGATCGAACTTTTTATCATTGATAATTTGGAGAGATTTTAAACGTTTTAAATTTTCAAATCCGATAAACTTTGTCCTCGAATTAAAAATTAAAAACTCCAGCTTTTTCAGATGTCCCAAATCGAAAATATGCTTTGTTTTTGCTATGCTAATATCCAGCTTTCTCAATTTTTTCAACTTCATAATAGATCTTCCCGTTTTTGCAGAAATTTCATAACCCAATTTTAAAGTTTCCAGTGAAGTAAATTGTCCGATGGGATAATCTGGAGCTTTTTTATCCATTTCTTCGTCTTCATAAAAATCCAGACTCATCAGCTGATCTTTTAACGGAAGTAATTTTGAGAAATTTTTTATCTCTTTACTCTCTCTTGAGAAACAGAGTGATTCAAAACTTTTCAAATTAACGAAAGATCTGAAATAGTTATTTTTTTTAATCTCAGAATCTCTCATCTTCACTTTTTGAATCTGATTGGCAATAGGTAGAAAAGCATCGACATAAAATTCAGATTTATTAAATGAAAGAGATTTCACCATTTCAAACTTTTCAATATCCTTTATTTTTTTCACTTTAAAATCTGTAAAGCTTAATTCATTAATATAATTTCTGAGTGAGACTGCATTTTTTAAACGAAATGGTTTTTCCGCCTTACTGAAATGACAGATAATTTCTTTATTGAAAGGGTTTTCTAATTCTTCTCTGTTCTCAACAACCGTATCGGTATTCACTTTAATTTTTTCAAGTTTTTCAAACTCTGAAATTCCTTTAAAACTTCCGATTTTACAGTTTTTAAACTCAATGTCTGTTACTGATTTTTTAAATGGTATAAAAGAAATATCTTCAAACTTGGAGTTGAAAATATGGATCATGTAGATTGATTTCTCTTTTACCTTGGTAGGGTTACAAGTAAAAGTTATACTGTCGAGATGTAATGAATAAAGCCCTTTTATATTATTGATTTCCTGAATATTATCAATATGACAGTTAGTAATGAAAAGATGCTTATGCCCTTTACCGGATGACGATATATGAAAGCTATTAAAACAACCTGCGTCAAAGCTCATATTTGAAAATCTGATTTCATAAGGAAATCCTGTGGTTACATTACACTCATTGTTTCTGAAAGTCACATTATCCAGAGTGAAACTGGAACAACTCTCTATTTTTAACAATTCGGAAAAATTGGCAATAGTACAATTGGTAAGTTTTACTTTTGTTACTTTAACAAGGTATGGTAAAAAATTTGAAAAATCCTCAATATCGATGTCTTTGAGATGTAAATATTGAAGTAAGTTATATTTTAAGTAATCTTCCGGTTTTATTCCTAAGATTTCCTCAATTTTCTGCGTTTCTTCATCAAGAACTGTTGATTTATTTATTTGATTTTCTACATTTTCAGTACTCATCGTTTACATGTTTTTATGGTTATTATTTAAATGAAAAATTTTTCTATTCAGCGGTTAAGAAGTTTTTAATAATGGTCTCACACATCTGCTTCAGCAATTGCATTAATCTCAAATTTCAATAAAAAAATCTCAGGTAGATTTAATCTTTACAACTTTTTCAGCTCAATAGAATTCTGCAAATAAAGCACAAAAGAGAGTAACAACAAAACGGAAAAAGAAAATTTAACAATTATGATTCTGCAATGATCCGAATGATTCAAGAATTTTAAATTTCATGCAAAAAAAAACCTTCAAAATAAATTTGAAGGTTTTTTGCGGAGAGTGAGGGATTCGAACCCCCGGACCTGTTACAGTCAACAGTTTTCAAGACTGCCGCAATCGACCACTCTGCCAACTCTCCAGAAACTCCGATTATATCGTTGTTTTCAGTGGTGCAAATATAGAATGTTTTTCAATTCTGACAAAATATTTTCCTGACAAATTTTAACAAAAATTAATAATGAACTAAAAATCAGGTGAATTATTTCGGTTAAAAACTTTAATTATACATTTTTAAAATGATTTTTATGCGAATTATAAACAAAAAACGCATCCCGAAAGATGCGTTTTTATATTTAATTTCTTAAGATTAATGCAATTCTGCAAGATACTTCTCTGCATCCATAGCTGCCATACAACCGCTTCCCGCAGCTGTAATCGCCTGTCTGTAGATATGATCCTGAACATCTCCCGCTGCAAAAACTCCGGGAAGATTTGTTCTTGAAGAACCTTTTTCAGTTACAATATATCCGTTTTCATCCAGATCAATCTGTCCCACAAAAATATCCGTATTCGGTTTGTGACCTATAGCAATAAAGATTCCATGAACATCAATGGTAGATTTTTCCTGAGTCTGATTATTGATAACAACCGCTCTTTCTACAAGGTTATTTTCTCCTTCAATTCCAATTAATTCGTGGTGGAATTTCACTTCAATATTGGGCGTATTATTCACTCTGTGAACCATTGCTTTGGAAGCTCTGAATTCATCTTTTCTTACCAGCATTGTTACTTTGTTCACCAGCTTTGCAAGATAAGTTGCTTCTTCTGCTGCGGTATCTCCTGCTCCTACCACCACAACATCTTTTCCTCTGTAGAAAAATCCGTCGCACGTTGCACACGCGGAAACTCCTCCTCCATTATATTTTTTTTCGTCATCAAGACCTAAATATTTCGCAGTAGCTCCGGTAGAAATAATCACAGTTCTGGCAAAAATTTCTTTATTTCCTGCGTACAGTTTATGAACTCCTCCTACTTCTTTTGAAAATTCAACTTTAGTAATCATTTCATAATGTACTTTTGTTTCGAATCTTTCAGCCTGCTTCTGCAAATCCATCATCATTTCAGGACCTGTAATTCCGTTCGGATATCCTGGAAAGTTGTCGACTTCAGTAGTTGTAGTCAATTGTCCGCCCGGCTCCAGACCTGTGTACAGTTCAGGTTTTAAGTCTGCTCTTGCTGCATAAATTGCCGCTGTGAAACCAGAAGGTCCAGATCCAACGATCACACAATCTAAAATGTTTTGCTCCATATTCTGCTTTTCAAAAAAATTTAAAATTTCCGAGTGCTAATTTCGGAATTTTTACTGTTTATTTAAAGTTATTTTAATGATAGTTGTCAATATCTAATATGTTGAATTTCGATAGTAGCTGTTAGACATTGGTTGTCCGTTGATGGTAAAATTAAGGTCAATCAACAAATAACAATTACCCAAAATCATACTTTCATCTTAATTTTATCGACATTTATAATTTTGTAAACCAATTCTTTAATCAGTTCTGCTTCGTTCATATTGACTGCGCCCAATCCTTTCCCTTTCATGTCGAATTCTCTTAAAATTGAAATGACTCTGGTTGCATGTTTTAAAGGATATAATCTTGCCGATTCCGCATAATCCTTTATAAAATAAGGATTAACGCCCATTTGTGCGGCAATTGTCTGAGGCGGCTGACCAATCATGGTGTTATAAATAATGACATTGGAAAAGTAATTGTACAAACTTGCCAACATCATGACAAAGGGATTGTTTTTAGGGTTTTTGCCCATAAAATGTGCAATTTTAAATGCTGCGTTGGCATTTTTTGTTCCTAAAGCTTTCTGTAATTCAAAAACATTGTATTCTTTGCTGATTCCGATGTGGTTTTCGATGATGGTTCCGTCTAAAATTTCACCTTCTTTCAGGATAATTTTCAGTTTATTCAGCTCATTGGCAATTCTTGAAAGGTCGTTTCCTAAATATTCTGCTAAAAGATGTGAGATATTCGGAGCTGTTTTTATTTTTAGTGCGGCACATTCGTCTGCAATCCATTTGGGAAGATTGTTTTCGCGGATTGATTCGCTTAAAAACAATGCTTTCGCTTTTTCTAAAGATTTGGTTACTTTCTTTCGGCTGTCTAATTTTTTGTGTTTGTGCCCAAAAACCAGAACAGTAGACGGAACAGGATTCTGAACGTACATTTCCAAAGCATTGCTTTCGCTTTCAGCGAGTCTTAAATCCTGTGCTTCTTTTACGATGATTACCTGTTTGTCGCCCATCATAGGAAACTGTCTCGCCAAAGAGAGAACTTCCTGATAAGTGGTATCTTTGCCATAGACTACGGTTTGGTTGAATGCTTTTTCATCTTCCGTCAGAAAGTCGTGTTCGAGAGCTTTTACAGCAAGATCTATAAAGTAGGGTTCTTCTCCGTGAAAAAAATAAATCGGTAAAACTTCTTTATTTTTAATATTTTTGAGGATTAAATCTAATTCTTTCATCTTATAAATGGAACTTCCAAAACTGAATTTTCAGGAAACTTTTGATTTTAAATTCAAGAAAGACAAAGATAAGTTTTTTATTTATGATTTGGTTCGTAAAACTTACCTTTTGCTGACTCCTGAAGAGTGGGTACGGCAACACTGGATCCATTATTATCTTACGGTAAAATCCTACTCTGCTTCTGCATTAATTACGGAAAAAAAGATTGTTTTAAATGGTTTAACGAAGAGGGTTGATCTTTTAATTACTGAAAAAGCACAGCCTAAAATTTTAATTGAATGCAAAGCTCCCCAAATTAAATTAACGGAGAAAACTTTTGAACAAACCGCAAGATATAATTCTGTAATCGGAGCGAAAGAGATTGTTCTGACGAATGGTTTGCAGCATATTCATGCGTATTATGAGAATGAGCAGTATCAGTTTTATAAGCCGGAGTGAAAGTGAGATTGAGATTGAGATTGAGATTGAGACTGAGGCTTAGATTGATTGAGGTTAAATTGGTTGGGAAAAATTAAATGATATTATATTTTTATTGGTTCTGAGTTATTTTTAGTAATTTAAACTTTGATTTATTTTTAATAATTAAAAATACGATGGTTGGTCAATATGAAAGGATCCGGACAGGAAGATCTTAACTTTTGGGATAAATAACTAAAGTTCAAAATTTTTATTGATTAAATCTTAATAAGAATTGGTTGAATTTGGAAAAAGTATTGTTGGTTTTGTTGCAGTATTGAAAAACCAGACCGATATTTCCCCCGGATTGGGCGGCGTCCCTGAGCTCTTTTTTTGGTTTCGGCGGTGCCTCCCCCCCCACCGAAACTAAGAAAAAGCGAGTAGCGAAAGCGGGAAACAGCTCCTAAAAAAAATTAAATTACAAAATATGATACGTTCACTTTTATTGTCTTCATTTTTAATGACTTCGGTGACTTTTTTTGGTCAGAATCTGAAACCTGTCGCTTATCAGGACGGCGCGCAGAAACTTAACGGACTGGTAACTTCCAATGCGGGGAAAAAACTTCCCGGAGTTCTGATTCTTCCTGCCTGGAAAGGAATTGATGATGAAGCGAAAACAGCCGCTGCCGAACTTGAAAAACAAGGCTACGTTGCTTTTATTGCGGATATTTATGGAGAGGGAAACATTCCTACGAATATGGATACGGCTGCGAAAAATTCCGGATATTACAAGAAAAATTACGAAGCGTACCAGAAAAGGATTTCGCTTGCGCTGGAAGAGCTGAAAAAAAACGGTGCAATTCCTGAAAAAATTGCGGTTATCGGCTATTGTTTCGGAGGAACCGGAGCTTTGGAATCAGCAAGGGGAAATCTTCCTGTGGTGGGCGTTGTTTCTATCCATGGAAGCATCGGAAAAGATCAGGCAAGAAAAAACGGACCGATCTCGACAAAAATTCTGGTGGAAAATCCTGCCGATGACAGAGGGGTAAGTCCAGAAGATTACAATAATCTGGTGAAGGAAATGAATGATGGAAATGCGGACTGGCAAATCATCACGTATGCACATTCCAAGCATACTTTTACCGATCCGAAATCGCCGGATTATAATGAAGTGATGGCAAAAAGAGCGTGGAATCACACGCTGATGTTTTTGAAAGAGCTACTGAAATAGTTATAATCCTTATAAAAAACGACCTCCAATTTTAGAGGTCGTTTTCTTTATAGTTCGCTTGTCGTGTTACAGTCAGAACACCAGAAATATTCGGTTTCTTTATCTTTAAGCTTTGTTTTTGTTTTCTTTCCACAGTTTTCACAGATGCATTCCTCACTTTCGTTTTCCTTTGCTTCATAATCACAATTGAAACAGCTCCAAACCGTTACATGAGACTTTCCGTTGATAAACCATGTAAAAGAATTTTCTTTACATTTAGGACAAATTTGTAGCGCCATACTTTATTCTTCCCTGTTTACAAGATCCATAGAAAAAGCAGGAAGGCAGATGGCAACGTATTCACATTCTTCTGAAAACGGATTGCTGTATCGCACTCTTGCTCCTTTTTCAATTAAAATACTTTGTCCTTTTTCTAAGACAACAATTTCGCCGTCAATTTCAAATTGTTTTTTTCCTGAAATAATTAAGGTGAATTCATCAAATTCGGGAGTCTGATGCGGCTCGCTCCAGTTGGGCGGTGCAACCATGTGTGCAATGGAAATATTGGAATTTCCTGTGGAGTTTCCCCAGTGTTCTTCGATGAGTTTCCCGTCTGTGGTAGGAACAACGAATGGGGACTGCTGAATTTTATATTTCTTCATATTATTTATTTTTTTATTTTTTTGAACACTAAGTAAACCAAGTTTTTACTAGTGATCGCTTTTTAGTTTCACAAAGCCGTTTCACTTGTAAAAGTTAACAAAGGTTTTAATTTAAATAAAATTTAAACTAAAAGTCTGCCTAAACTTTTATTTAACCGCAAAAGGCACAAAAGATGAACTAACTTTTATTTAAAGTTGATCATTATAAATCAAAAAGGTAACAATAGTTTTAAAAATCTTTGATTTTTATTCTTTTGAGCGCTTTGATTATTATGGAAATTCACTTTAACATTATCTTTTGTCCCTTTTGCGGTTTATTCTGAAATTAGCTTAAACAAGCTTTAAAAATGATTCTCCTTTTTAATTTCGTATACAAAGTTGGTTCTGGTCGGTTCTCCGAAATAAGCGACTTCCTGCTCTGCGATTTTCTTTCCTTCCAATCTTTCCAAAGCAATCTGGGAACGGTAATTTTCTTTCCCGATATGAAAATGAACAAAGTCTACAAACTGAAAAATGTAATTGAGCATTAATTTTTAAATCTGCGGATTGATTCCTTTTCCCCACGATTTTGTTCCGTAAAACGTGTAGCCGATAAAAATACTGTTCTTTGCTTCATCATAATCATAAAAACGGCTGCTTCCTAAAACTACCCCTGTTTCTTTCTCCATAATTTTAAAGGCGCCTTTGCTTTCTATTGCTCCTCTGAAAAAATTTTCAAAGACTTCCCTTTTGTAACGATCTTTATTCGGATGTTGCTCCCAGACTTTCGGATCAGAAGCCACTTCGTATAAAGCCTCAAAATCCCCTTGTTGCAAGGGGATTAACTGATATTTTTCGTTTTCTAAAATCGTCTGAATAGAAAAGTTCATATCTTAGCCTTTTGTTTTTGCTGCGTCAGATTCTATCTTTTTGATTTCCTTCAGCTTATCTGCAATTTTATTTACAGCTTCCGGACTTGAAGGTTTTAAACCCACTTCCGCCTGAGACATATCCCACTTCAGCACAAGATTTGCCGAATTTTCGCCTGTCGGATTTAATGTAATTTCGAACCATTCCTGCTTGTCTGCTAATTTATTAACCGGAACCGTAACATCTACAACGTCCTGTTTTGCATCATATGTATAAGCTCCCCATTGCTGGAAATCTTTGTTCAAGATCACTTTCCATTCTTTTTCCGTCGGAACGATAAATAATCCGTATGTTCCTGCCGGAACAATTTTTCCGCCGAAGTTTACAGACTGTCCGAAAGTAATTTTGGTGGATGAATTCGCTCCCGCTCTCCAAACCTGTCCGTAAGGAACCAGTTCTCCGAAAATTTTACGTCCTTTCACACCCGGTCTTCCGTAATCGATCGTGATTTTAGACATTGAAAACTGCTGCTCTACTTTCTGGCGCGGACTTGCTGCCGGTACAGAATAATCCTGCGCAAAACTGAAAACTGAAGCCGATATACAAATCGCAAATAATAACTTTTTCACTTTTTTAAATTTTGCCTAAAATTACAAAATTGAATATAAAAATCATTTTCTGCCATGATAAAATTTGTTAAAAAAGCTTTTTCCACTCTTTGCTTAAATAGGCTTTTTATTATTTCAACCGGTTTTAAATTTAACCATAAAAGAAACTAAAGACATTTTATAGAGCTATTTTCAGAATAATCAAAAGTTTAGATAAGTTTCAATCGTTAATGAAAATTAATTCGGCATTGCTTTCCATTTATGCAGAACGGAAGTATACAGATACATAAAGACAAATCCGCAGAATAAAATTATATAACTGAGATTGAATCCTAATGTTTTGATAATTGTCGGACAGTCATAAGACATGATATTGATCTGTTCACAGCTTTCTTCCTGATGGATATTAATGATAAAAAAGATCAGAAATACAAAAAGTACAAAACCATTCAAAGAGATATTGATAAGGATTGAAGCGATAAGTTTTTTAAGGCTTTTCATCATCACAATCGGAAGGAGTAAAATAGCCAGTCCTATGAAAAAAACAAAATAGGAAACAAAAAATTCAATTCCATTTCTTCCGCTCGAAGCTGAAAATAATACTGTTACCAAAACAACTGCCAAGAATAAAACGCCTGCACTAATCACACTGAAAATAAGAGATTTAAGCCCTGTCATTCTGAAGCTGAAAATAATGGTAGCAAGGAAAAATGCGATCCAAATATAAATATGAATATTTTCTGAAAAGAAATCCGTAGATTTTATAATAACTACATTATTCAGAAGATTCTGAAGATTGTCTGAATAATAATAGTAATCGGTCGTGTTATTCTTAAAATATTCCGCCGGAGAAAGCTGGTTATCAATATCCGGATTAAAGTCTCTGATCTGAACGGAATCATTTACCACTTCACCGTCAACCACTGCAGCGACAGAATCTGTAACAGCTTCGGTATACACATAATTTCCGTCTTCGTCCATTGGCGGATTATTTACATCATATTCTTCACCCGGAACCGGTTTGTATTTTTTAATAAAATATCTTACGTTGAAATCATTGGGATGATAGATCATTTTCACCCAGCTTTTTGAATCAAGGTTATTGTTGATTCCGAATTTTTTCGAAATATCAAGAAAACTTTTCAACAGTTTTTCAATTTCAGCAGGATTTTTTTTGTTAAGCAGTTCCGTTGTAAATCGGTTGATTTCGAATCTCTTCTTTTTATAAGAGTCTTTAAGCATCTGATTGTATCCGTCATAAGGCTCTTCACCAGAATATTGCATCCTCAAATAATCCTTTCCTGAATCATCATCATTATAAAATACATCAGAAAAATTATAATACGTTAAATCCGTGGTATTGATGTAGGATGACATATCCACGACATCTTTTTTGAAATAGTAGGTTGCAGAGCCTTTTTTATTTTCTTCATACGCCAGATTCTTTTTGGTTTCACCTGATGGGAAAAGGAAATCTCCGTATTTATCTTTTTTATAAACGGTTTTTGAATATAAGTTATAGAACTGATAAACTCTGTTATAGTAAACAAAATATTTCTGATTCCGGTCTATTTTATTGATGTCGGTCTCGCAATACAGATCGTAAAACTTTGGAAAAGTTCTGTTATCCAAAGTATAATGCTCAAGATCCTGAGAAAGAAAAGCATTGGCTTTATTAATAACATTAATATTTTCAGTCATTTCCTGATCGGGATATTTATTTTTGATAAACAATTTAAAACCCGTCATATAAGAAAAATAAAAAGTAGTACCTGCAAAAATAATAATGAAGTACTGAACAAACTGCAGGAACAATTTCCCTTTTGAAGAAGGATAAAAGTTTTTGAATGCGTTATTTTTAAACATCATAATCAGCCATCCCACCATCATGAGAACGGAAATAATAAGGTGGATAAAAATCATTCCTTCGCGGAAATAGTCATCTTTTACATTCATTTTCTGTAAAGAGGCCGGATCTGCGTGAGAAATATAGCCTACGATAAAAAAGAAAATATGAAGCACTGCACTCGCCAAGAGCATCCACACAATTCTGGTGTTCCAGACCGTCGGATATTTTTCGAGCAGATATTGATTGATTTTATTTATTTTTTGCATTTTTTGTTGAATTTGAGAAAATTAGCTTACGAAAAATCTTCTGGTTGAGGAAGAAATATTACGGATATACACCACATTCATTCTGGCAGTTCCGAGCGCGGACATCACCGTATGAAACTCTGTATCTGCTGAAAAATGAGCAACATACACTCCTCCGTTGAAATTCAGTTTTTCAAGAGGGAAGCCTTCAAATGCTTTTAATAAATCTTCTCTGGAGTTTGTGGTATCAATTTCGATAATCAGTCCGTCGTTTTCATCATTCACCAATTCAGAATTGTCTTTGTACTGTCCGTTTTTCAGGAAAATAACTTTGTCTGATATTTTCTCTACTTCGTAAAGCTGTTGTGAGCTAAAAATCAACGCAATAGGATTATTAACCGAGTTTGCAATCGATTTTAAATCTTCCAGAATAACCTGCTGCGCCAAAACATCCAGATTGGCAAGAGGTTCATCCAGTAATAAAATTTCAGGTTTTCTTAGCAGTGTTCTGGCTAATTCAAAACGCATTTTGTAACCGGAAGAAAGTTCGCTCCACTTCAGATGTTTGTAATTCCAAAGTCCGAGACGAGCGATCATCATTAGAGTTCGTGTTTCGTTTTCTTCAGGTTTCACACCATAATTTGACAGTACAAATTTCAGGTTGTCCTTTAAACTTCCGTACCATTTTGCCGTTCTCTGCGGAATATAAACCAGCTTTGTACGGAGATCGTATTCATTTTTTGGTTCTTCGTTGAAAGAATAATTCAGATCACCTTCATTAAAAGAAATTTCCTTAGCAAGAATGCGCAGTAACGTTGTTTTTCCGTTTCCATTTTCGCCTACTAAGCCGTAAACCTGTCCTTTATTCATTTCCACAGAAACAGGACCCAGCGAAAAGCGGTTGCTTCCGTAGGACTTTAAAATATTTCTGGCTCTCAGTACAGATTTTTCCAGCGATTGTTCTTTTACCGGAATTTTTTCTATTTTCTGAAGAAGATTTTTTGATTTTTCGATGAGCTCATCCGTGTACGAAGGGAACTGTTCTTTCCAGTCAGTTAATGCGACAGCTTCTTTGTAGATCTCCATATTCTGAGTATCCATTGCACAGTCCAGTAATTTTCTAAATCCTAAAACAGTGTCTTTATTGTCGAAAAAATGATAGACTTCGGCTACTCTTTTCTGATGTTTCGTCATTTGGTTTCAGAGTTATTAATTTTCAGGTTTTAAAGATATAAAATTTCTTTTCTCCTCAATTCTTTTGGCTCAAATAAAAACTAATTTTATTTTTATGTAAAATTAGAATCAGATGTTCAAAATAATTTCATCGCTTTTGTTATTATCTTTTTTATCAACCATTCAGGCTCAGGAAATCATTCCGTTCAGAATTACAAAGCATAACAACATCATTGTTAAAACTTTAGTAAATGACAAAGATTCTCTGGATCTGATGTTTCAGATTGCTATGGAAGATGCGTCCATTTCTGCGGACCGGAAAAGAAATGCAGATCATATTATTTTTAAAGATGAAATAAGCGACGGAAATACGATAAAAATCGGCAAAAAGAAATATGAAAATATTAGATTTTTCGATAATGAACTGACCGGTCATGAAGCAGACGGAAAAATCGGAACCGGAATTTTTAAAGGAAAGATTTTTAAGATCGATTATGATAACAGCAGATTTGTAGTGTATGATAAAATGCCGGATTTAAAGGGGTATCAGTCAGTTCCATTACTTTTAAAAAATGAACAGCTTTTTATTCCTGCGAACAGTATCATTGAAAAGCAAAATGTAGAAGCCTATTTTCTCCTTCAATCCGGATATTCCGGCGGGATTCTTTACAGCAATGAATTTGCAGATGGCAAAGAACTCGACAAAAAGCTAAAAGTAACCGGCGAAAAAACATTGAAGAACTCATCCGGACAAAGCGTTATCACCAAAAACGGAATTTTGCCTGTTCTGAAAGTGGGAAATTTTGTTTTAAAGGATGTTTCGGCAGGATTTTTCGCAGGCGAGCTTAAAATTCAGAAATCCAGCTATTTCGGAGCAGATTTACTGAGGAGGTTCAACTGGATTTTTGATGCGGAAAGGAATAAAGTTTATTTTAAACCTAGTAAATATTTTAAGAAAGCTTATTATAAAATGAATTGAGTCATATTTTATAAATTTGTTTAAAACAAAAAAGATGGAATCTGCTACATTAAAAAATATCAATAAAATTCTGAAAGATGCCCCTGAAAATATTCTGGAGAGGATTTTAGGCTATATAGAAGGAATTTTAGATGATGAGAAATCTGAATTCAAGCTTTCGGATGAACAAAAAAAGAGTCTTCAAAAAATAAAAGAAAGATCCTACCAACAACATACTGACATTGATACTTTTCTTAATGAAATGAATTCGAAGTATGGCGTTTAAAATTATGATTTCTGATGAAGCAAAACTCGATGTAGAACATTCTTATCTTTATTATAAATCAAAAGTAAGTAAAAAATTTGCGGATAATTTAATTTTTAATCTAATTTTTTTTCATAAATCCGGCAAGAAGCGCATGCTTTCTTAGTGTGCTTTTTATTTGCTCTTTTATTGTTGAAGGCATTGTATTTTCAGCAGAAAAAACTTTTAATTCAACAATATATTTTTTTTTATTTATTGCTGAGTTATTTATAAATACGTCAGCTCTAACAGTACTAAACTCTGTCATAATATCTTTTTCATGTATTGCATCTAATGAAAGATTTCTTAAAATTAATGCAATTCTTTTTCCAATTTTAGTTGGTTGAGTTGTAATCGTTTTATACCAATCACTAGCTTCTTTACTTCTATCTGATTCTCTCTCTCTAACAGGATTGTAAGAATAATTCTCCCAGTTTTCACTTATTATATGAAAAAAATGTGTATTTCTAAATCTTGTTAAATATGTTTTTCCGGTATTGTTAAATTAAAATATATTTCATAAATTAGTATTATGAAATGTTATAAATGTCAATCATTAGATAAAGTAA
>NZ_JACLCT010000056.1:0-18783 GCF_014218915.1 Chryseobacterium sp. C2(2020) | reverse complement strand
CTGGGCAAAACCAAAAAAAGGAACTCCGAATAAGAATAGAGTAATTTTTTTTCTCATGGTCAATAATTTTAAGGACTGCGAATATAAATAAATTTTTGATGCTGAAGATCGTTTCGGATCCAAAAACTGTTAAGTTCTGATATGATTGCAACCGGAAGATTCGGAATGTTGGCAACTATGATGAAAATATTAATTTTTTTTCGGTAAATATCATTCCTCTTTACAGAGGATTTCATCCCTCTGATTCAGGATAACCAAGATTTTAACAAAAAAATTTCATAAATTTTATCGAAGAAATGAATGATTGTATTTTATCGTTTTTTCAGCTTTTCTTTTTATTAGAAAAATGAAACAATATTTTATATTTCCTCAACGTTTGAAATAAAAATTAATAACATTATTTCTTTTAAAAAAGCACAGGATGAAAAATAAACCCAACAATCCACCGTTGTATGATGAAGAGCTGATGCATACCGTTCTGGACATTTTTTCTGAAATTCTGGATACCCTCAGGAAAAAGCAGATTACCGATTCGCAGTATTATGACAGTGCCGATGTAAAAAGGCTGCTGAATATTAGCGACAGTACTTTATTCAGAATCCGGAAATCACAGAATATTCCGCATATAAAAATCGGAAAGAAAATATACTATCCGAAATCGTTTTTCAATACAGCCCTCAAAAAATGAGGGTATTTTTATGTCTTTCGTTGGTGGGATTAAAACCGGTTTCTGCGGAATGATGCGGATCGACGGTCACTCTTATGTTATTCTGAGCGCGAAACACCGCAGGATCTCTTTTATCACAATAATCTGTTGTTTTGATTTTCGTTCTCAATTATTTCACGCAGATTGTGTAGATTACGCAGATGCACAAAGTAACTGCTTAAATTACTTTCTAAATATAGTAAGAAGCCGAAGGATCTTTTTTTATTACAATAATCTGTTGTCTTGATTGTCGTGTGATTACTTCAAGCAGATTGTGGAGATTACGCAGATGTACAATGTAACTTCTTAAGTTGCTTTTTAAGTATGTTAAGCAGCCGAAGGATCTTTTTTTACTACAATGATTTATTTAAAATTGTGTTGCAGTGATGTGTGCTTCGACTTCGCTCAGCCCACGACGATGGGTATGGTTGACAATGATTTGTTTAAAATGGATTGACAATGAAGTACGCTGAGCGGAGCCGAAGCGAAAAATATCCGTATTACATTTTATCGGAGATAAAATCTTTGCGCCTTAATACATAGAGCATGTTAAAATCTTGCACCTTTGCGGTTTTAAACAATTTTGGGATGGTTATTCAGGTTGATGTGCGCTTTGGCTCCGCTCAGCCTACGGTGGCGGATGTTGATACAATAATCTGTTTAAAATGAAATTGTAGTGCGCTTCGGCTCCGCTCAGCGCACAGTGGAGAGTTTGGCTTACAATGATTTGTTTAAAATTAAGTTGTACTGAAGTACGCTGAGCGAAGCCGAAGCGTACAAGGAAGCAGAAACTTTCATAAAATCCTCCCAGAATCCTTCGACTGTTGTTCGGTCTTTCTTCGGAAAAAATCCCATTTTTCCGAAGCCGATCCGAAGAAGACCCGAACATGATCCGAAGAAATGGGTTTTCAAACCGGTCAAAACCGGTCAAAAGCAGTCAGAACCGGTCATCTTTTTCCCAGGTGCCTGAAATTGGAAAATTCTGTAATACCTTCGTTCTGTTAACCAATAAAAATGCACAAAATGGCACGAATAACAAAAGGAATCCTTGGAGGGTTTTCAGGAAAAGTGGGAACGGTTGTAGGGGCAAACTGGCGCGGACAGGATATTATCAGAAGTATTCCCAAACCAAACTCAAAACAGCCTACCGATAAACAGCTTCTGCAGCAGACCAAATTCAGCATGGTGATCAGCTTTCTGCAGCCGCTCAAAAATATCCAGACGAAATATTTCGGATCGGGGAGCGGCTCAAAATCAAGGGTGAATATGGCGGTTTCCTACACGATCAGCGAAGCGTTACAGATGAATGGCGATGTTCCCGAACTGGTATACAACAAGGTGCTGATTACGAAAGGAGATCTGGCAGGTTTCCAGAACGTCAACGCTATTCCGCAGACCGGAAATGTCATTGCACTGAGCTGGGAAGACAATTCCGCACAAGGAAATGCAGATGCCGCCGACAAAGCCAATGTGGTGTGTTATTGCGAAGAACTGGAAACGTTTGAAATTTTCGAATCCATTGCCGAAAGAGGAGTATTGACTGCTGATGTCACAATGCCTGCTTCCTACACAGGAAAGGAAATTCAGGTATAGGTGTTTTTCAGGAATACGAAAGAAACCCTTGCATGTAACAGCGCGTATCTTGGGGCTTATACTTTAGTTTAATCTGAATCTCCATCCGAAAGGGTGGGGATTTTTTATGGTGGCTTCGGCTCCGCTCAGCCACCGGGATTTTTTGATGGGGTTTCTGGGTACTGTTGGGCTGTGGTTGGTTTTTTGTAATGGTGGTTTTGGCTACGCTCAGCCACCGAGTTTTTGATGTGATTTTTGGGCTGTGGTTGGTTTTTTGTAATGGTGGCTTCGGCTCCGCTCAGCCACCGTGTTCTTTGATTTGATTTTTTGGGGGGTGTTGGACTGTGGGTTGTTTTCTGTATTGGTGGCTGAGCGGAGCCGAAGCCACTTATTCATCTTTTATAAAAAACTTACTGTGGGTTTCATTCATGCATTCTGCCGCTTTTTTAAGTTCTTCGTTCCAGCCATTGATTAAAGCCTCTTTTTTTCTGCGGCTCCATCCCTGAATTTGTTTTTCCCGGTAGAAAGCAAGATCAATACGTTCAAATTCTTCAAAATAAATAAGCTTTACAGGAAGCCGTTTTTTAGTGTGATTAGCACCTTCTCCTTTTTGATGCTGCGAAAGCCGGGATTCCAGATCGTTGGTGCTGCCGGTGTAATAACTGCCGTCTGAGCAGAGAAGAATATACATCCATCCTTTTATCATTTGTATTTTTTTCTAAAGATAGTATTTTATTTGAATACGGTGGCTTCGGCTCCGCTCAGCCACCGTGTTTTTTTGATGGGGTTTCTGGGTGTTGTTGGGCTGTATGTTGTTTTTCTGTAGTGGTGGCTGAGCGGAGCCGAAGCCACCGGATTTTATGGTTTCCCATAACGGTGATATTATGTTTTTAATTATATTTGATAAAATTTTGGATATAGATAATTTGAGATGTAAAAACCTCACGAGTCCGAAGAAAGATTAAATGTCTTTTTTGGCTATCTTTGGGACCAATTTTACGAATAAAAAAGTAAAAGAATGATAAAAATATTTTATCAGATTAAATTCTTTTTTTAATAAACATAATGAACCACGCTGTACACAATAAACTCGTCTCCTTCATCTGGAGCATTGCCGATGACTGCCTGAGAGACGTCTATGTAAGAGGGAAATATAGGGATGTAATCCTGCCAATGGTTGTTTTGCGAAGACTGGATGCTTTGCTGGAACCTACCAAGCAACACGTTCTGGAAGAGGTAGAATTTCAGAAAAATACCATGAAGTTTACGGAATGGGATGATAAAGGGATGACTGCCGCTTCTAAATATGTCTTTTATAACACCAGTGAATGGACTCTCCAAAGCCTGTATGCTTCAGCAACGAACAGCCAGCAGATTTTGCTAGGGAATTTCGAAGATTATCTGAATGGCTTCAGCTCCAATGTGCAGGAGATCATAGAAAAGTTTAATCTTCGGGCGCAAATAAAACATATGGCCAACAAGGATGTGCTGCTCGATGTTTTGGAAAAATTCACATCACCGGATATCAATCTTACGCCTTTTGAAAAACTGGATTCTTCAGGAAGAAAGTTACCTGCCCTTACAAATTTAGGAATGGGTTATGTATTCGAAGAGCTCATCCGGAAATTCAACGAAGAAAACAATGAGGAAGCCGGAGAACACTACACACCGAGAGAGGTTATTGATTTGATGACCCATCGGGTGTTTGAGCCGATTAAAGATAAAATTCCTTCGGTGATTACCATTTACGACCCGGCCTGCGGAACGGGCGGAATGCTTACGGAGTCTGAACACTTTATTACCGACGAGGAAGGCGAAATTAAAGCAACAAATACTTCAGTTTACCTTTTTGGTAAAGAAGTGAATGATGAAACCTATGCCATTTGTAAATCGGATATGATGATTAAAGGGAAAGATCCTGAACACATTAAAGTAGGGTCTACCTTGTCTACGGATGAATTTGCCGGAACGAAATTCGACTTTATGTTGTCGAATCCGCCGTATGGAAAAAGCTGGGCGGGTGAACAGAAATACATCAAAGACGGAAAAGACTTGATTGACAACCGTTTTCTGATTAAACTGAAGAATTACTGGGGCGAAGAGGAAGATGCCGATGCGGTTCCCCGTTCTTCAGACGGACAGTTGCTGTTCCTGATGGAAATGGTGGATAAAATGAAAGCAATAACCAACAAAAATACAATTGGAAGCCGAATTGCTTCCGTACACAACGGTTCGAGTCTGTTTACGGGTGATGCAGGCGGTGGCGAAAGCAATATCAGACGGTACATTATTGAAAACGATTTGCTGGATGTGATTATCCAGCTGCCGAATAATATTTTTTACAACACAGGGATTACCACCTACATCTGGATTCTGAGCAACAATAAACCGGCTGACCGTAAAGGAAAAGTACAGTTGATTGATGCCAGTGAAATGTATCAGAAACTCAGAAAAAATCTGGGGAACAAAAACTGTGAGCTGACTAAAACACACATTCAGGAGATTCTGAACTGCTATCTGAAATTAGAAGAGCTGGATAAGAAGAAAACCGGAAACATCGGAAGCAAGGTTTTTGACAATGCAGATTTCGGCTATTACAAAGTAAATATCGAAAGACCGAAACGTCTGAAATCCCAATTGACCGAAGAAAAGATTGAAGCTTTAAAATGGGATAAAGCACAGCCGGATTTCAGCAAAGCGCTGTTTGAAAAATACGGAATGGAAGTGTTTGCCGGACTGGAAAAGCATAAAAAAGAGATAGAGGATCTTGCCGAAAAACAGGAGCTCAACATCAATGCGAAACAGCTTTCCGGATTCCTGAAAAAAGAAAACTGGGAAAAGCAGGAAGCACTGTACCAAACTGCAGTCCGTCTGATGGAAGTGCTGGGAACGGAAGTGTACACCAACTTCAATACATTTAGCGCAAAAGTAGATGAAGTGCTGAAAGGCGATAAAACCAAACTGTCTGCTTCAGAGAAAAAACAGATTTTGGATGCGGTAAGCTGGTATGATGAAGAAGCTGATAAAGTTGTTAAAAAAACAGAAAAGCTCACTGGACAGAAGCTTACCGATTTGCTGAATTATTTAGGCTGTGCAGAAAAAGATTTGCCTTATTACGGTTATTTCCCTTGTCATCCTGAGCTTGTAGAAGGATCTGCAAAAGGATTATACACCGTTTACGAAACCGAAAGTGATTTGCGCGACAGCGAAAGCATCCCGCTGAAAGAAAATATGCAGGATTATTTCCTGCGGGAAGTAAAACCCTATGCTGAAGAAAGCTGGATCGCTTTGGACTCTGTAAAGATTGGTTACGAGCTGAGCTTCAATAAGTATTTTTATCAGCCCGCTCCATTGCGGAGTCTGGAAGAGGTAACGAAAGACATTCTGGCACTGGAACAGGAAGGCGATGGATTGCTGGCTGAAATCTTAAATTTTTAGATGATGCAACGATACGAAAAATACAGAGACAGCGGTGTGGACTGGATTGGGGAGATACCTAAGAATTGGGAAATTGTAAGGTTTAAAAGGCTTTTTAAAGAGAAAAAAAAGACTACAGATGCTTCTCTAAATTCTGGGTCGATAAGTTTTGGAGAAGTGGTTTACAAAAACGATGAGAAAATTACAGAAGCAACAAAGCTTTCATATCAAGTTCTAAATAAAGGAGAGTTTTTATTGAATCCTCTGAATATGAATTATGACTTAAAAAGTTTGAGAATCGGATTGTCTTCAATTAATGTTGTTGTGAGTTCCGGTTACATTATTTTACAAAGTAAAAAAGGATTAAATAAAAATTATTACAGATGGCTTCTCAGAGTCTATGATATTGTTTTTATGAAAACTTTGGGTGCTGGCGTAAGGCAAACTATTAATTATAATGATTTAGCTGACTCTCATCTTGTTGTTCCATCTTTGGAAGAACAGCAAACCATCGCCACTTTTCTCGATGACAAAACCGCCAAAATAGACCAAACTATTGCCATCAAGGAAAAAGAAATAGAACTGCTGAAAGAACGCCGCCAGATCCTCATCCAAAAAGCCGTTACTAAAGGGTTGGATGATACCGTAACACTCAAAGACAGCGGTGTGGACTGGATTGGGGACATTCCGGAGCATTGGGAGGTGAGGAAGTTGGTTAGTTTATGTCGATTCGTTAGAGGAAATTCTCCTTTCGGAAAAGATGAATTATTAAATGCAGGTGAATATATCGCATTGCAGTATGGAAAAACTTATAAGGTAAATGAAGTAAATGAAGGATATAGCTTTTATGTTAATAATGAATTTTACAAAAATAGTCAAGTTGTAAATTATGGAGATGTAATTCTTGTTTCAACATCTGAAACTATTGAAGATTTGGGGCACACAGTTTATTATAGAAGAAATGAAATAGGATTATTAGGAGGAGAGCAAATAATGCTTAAGCCAAATCAAGAACAAGTAGACAGCCACTTTTTGTATTTTTCTGCAAAAGTTTTTTCAAAAGAACTACAAAAATTTGCAACAGGAATAAAAGTATTTAGATTTAATATCAATGATTTGAAAACAATTTTTAATGCTGTACCACCAATTTCTGAACAGAAGGAAATAGCGAACTTTATTGAAATCAATTCTAATAAAATCGCCAAAGCCATTTTGCTTAAGCAACAGGAAATAGAAAAGCTGAAAGAGTATAAAACGGTGCTGATCGATAATGTGGTGACGGGGAAAGTGAGGGTGAGCTGAAAAGATAAATAAAAGAACTAAAACTAATAACATAAAAACAAAAATTGAATGTGTGCATCATATGGAGATAAACGGAAGAGGGGATTCTTTGAATCTTCAGCAAATAAGATTTTTACAGGAATAAGGGAAATAGTTCCCGAATATGCTGAGAAAAGAGCGATCTGGGAACTATTCCAAAATGCTTTAGACACTGTAAAAGAAAATGGGATCATTGAAATTGCAAAAACAGATATGGGCCTATTATTTAAACATAATGGGAGACCATTTACAGATGATGAATTTGGAGGATTAATAAATCAATATAGTGTAGGGAAATCTTACGGAGACAATAGCGAAAAACTAGGTCAGTACGGAACAGGTTTTTTGAGTACCCATATTTATGGGAAAAAGATTTTTGTTAATGGTTCTTTATTAACAGACGATAATAGCTATAGATTATTAAAAGACTTCGAGATTGATCGGGATGCTGTAAGTATTGATGAACTTACAGATAAACTTATTTCACAAGATGATAAAATAGAAACACTTTGTGATGATCTAAAATTAGCTCAAAAAGATCATTTACAATATACTTCTTTTGAGTATGTTGCATCTGATAAAGGTAAAGAACATATTGGCTCGATGCTTAAATATGTTGAAACAGTATTACCCTATATATTCTGTTTTAATGATAAACTTTCGCAAGTAAAACTTACATATGATAATACTACATTGAAATATCAAAGGAATGAGAGTTCTGACAGAGAAGTTTCTATAATGGTAAATAATGAGCCAATAGAAGTACCAATATTAAAAGATAAAGAAAATAAGGTTGTAGTATTATTAGCAAATGAAGAGCGAATTATTGATGAGATTCCAAAACAGTTTCTATTTTATCCTCTGATGGATACTAGCAGTGCAGGTTATAATTTCATCATTCATGCTAATGATTTTAAACCTAATAGGGAGAGAGATTATCTGCATAAAATAAAAGAAAATGAGGAGTTGAAAATTGATGTTGAAATCAATGAAAGTTTATTAAAAATTGCATTTGAATTAGCACTAAAAAGAATCAATGAAGATGAAAATGTATCAATTGTAGATATGGCTAAAATTTCATTTACAGCTTCTGATTCAAGTTTTGAGAAAGATTTGAAAAGTAAATTCATTGAAAATATTAAGGATATTAAACGTCTTGAATTTGATGGCAAAAAATACGCTCTTAGTGATATCGAATTTTTTGACGAAACGATTTTACAATTACATGAACAAGCAAAAAAAGAAGTATATATTTTATTGAAGCAATTTCGTAAAATTCCACCCTATGATACATATTGCATTCTTAGCGAGTACATAAATATTTGGAATAAAAATGCGGATAAAAATTTTAATATTTTATCATTGAATAAAATAGCTGAAATTGTTTCAACTGAAAGTGGTGCAAATTATGAATTTATAAATAGTAAAGAATCTTATAAAGAATTTATAAAGCAAATAAGAACAGACGTTACTTTGCTTAATAAAGTTTCGCTTATTCCAAATATGCACGGAGATTTCAAAACAATTGAAAATCTTGTAAAATGGGAGAATAAAGAAACATTGCTTATAGATATAATAAATAATATCAATGCATCAGTTAGTGAAAAATATATTCATGACGATTTTGAGTTTTTAGAGAATGTAAATATTTATAACAGAGAAAGATTTAAAGAGGATTTTAGTAAATTTTGTAATGAATTGCTAGACAATCTTGAAAAAGGAAAAATATCACTTTCCTCAGGAGAAATCAAATACTCTTACTTAACTGAATATTTAAATAAATTCATTGGCTTAAATAGGAATACGCAACTAAATGTTGATCTTAATTCATTCTACAATAAAATATATAAAACCGAACCTACTGTTGAAGGATTGTCTTCGCCTACTGTTGAGATGAATTATCAACCTGCAATTAAGTTACTCGCAAATTTGTATATCAAGAACATTGTTAAAAATGATATAAAAACGAATATTAATGATTTAAGAGAAATCATTAACATAATGTATACCAATGCAAATCTCAGAGAGGAACTTTTGCATAAAATGGAGTGTATTCCTAACCAAAATTATTGTTTGAAGTCGCAGTCTGTTTTAAAAAAGGATTATGTAAAAGACGAAGTATTTAAAGATGAATGGAATAAAATTTTAGGAGGAGATGTTCGCAATGATTTAGTTTTTGATGGCTTTGAATGTTTCCTTCAGCATAGTAGTTCTGTATCAGGGGCTGAATTAGGCAGCCAGATAGAACAAAAGCTTAATAGTGAAAGAAGATTTATTCCGGTTGATAAAAATATTATTGAAGTTGTAATTGGTTTAATTGAAAAAATTTCTTCGAAACCAGATCCTTGGGGTATTTGGCTAAGAGAAATAAATGCAGTAAAGGAAGAAATTTTAATGTATAAATTTCAAGATGAAAGTACAAGGCAAAGCTTATTTAGTATTCTTTCTGTCAAGCCCGAAAAAATTAATTTATTAGGTGAACTAGCAAAAATTGATAATCTAAGTGACTTGGTACGTGCAGGTAAAGAAAAACAAAAGGAGGAGAGCAGGAAATCGAATCATTTAATATATATAAATGAAGTTGGGTTAAAAATCCAAGATATAATTGAAAGCGAATTGAATTCATCATTGAGAGATACAATAAAAATTATAGAATCAACATCAGATCAAAAATTAACAAGTGTTGAAGAACAAAATGGACAAGATTTTATAATATATAAATCGGATAGACCCATCTACTATATTGAAGTTAAATCAAGGTGGGATTCTGAAGGCATAGTGGCATTAAGTAAAAGACAAGTTGAACGTTGTGCGAATAATAAAGAGAACTATGCGGTCATTACAGTTAATGTAGCTAATTACAAATCCAAGAACAAAATAAATATTGAAACTGTCTCCTTTACTGAATTGAAAGATGATATTAGTGTTAATTTAGACTTAGGTGATGAATTTGAGAAACTTATAAAAGAAAATAGGGAATCTGAAAAAACAATTGACAATACAAAATTGATAGAGTTTAGGGGACACATCCCTCAAAAAAGAATTGATACTAAAGGTATTCCATTTGAAGATTTTATTGATAAATTAAAAGTACATATGAGTAATGCTTAATTTATAGTAGAATTTCAACAAAAGACAAAGCAAAATATGGAAATAAAAGCAGAAGTTAAAAGTATATCCAAATTGAAAGATTACTTTTTTATAGTTCCCGATTATCAAAGAGAATATGTTTGGAAACCCGAAGATCAGGTAGAGCAATTCTTGATTGATATTGATAATGAGTATGATGAAAATAGTGATGCACAGAAAAGTTACTTTATAGGTTCAATCATTATTGTGGCTAATAAAGAAAAATATGATGTAATTGATGGTCAGCAAAGATTAACAACAATAGTCCTTACGCTATGTGCTCTGCGTGATTTATTGCAACAGCAAGCATTAGATTCAAAACAGTTGAAATATCTACAAAATGTTGAAGAATTACTTTCAGATTTCGATATGGACAGCGATGAGACACAGTTGAGGCTTGAACTACAATATGAGGAAAGTAAAGGATATCTTAAAAATCTGATAGCAAAAGAAGGTTTTATTGAGGAAAAATCTGCCTCCATAGAAAAGATGGAAAAAGCGTATTTTAAGATCTACAGTCATTTGCAGTTATATTTAGAAGAAAGCTTAGATTCATTGGTGAAGTATGCAAGGTATTTCCTCACTAAAATAGAATTGGTCGTTATTGAATCTGAAAATCTTAGCAGTGCATTGAAGATATTTGAAACGATAAATCAAAGAGGTTCCAGTCTCAATGCGATGGATTTGGTAAAAAATCTATTGTTCAGCACTGCTAAACCAAGTGAGTTTAATTCAATTAAAGATATCTGGAAAGAAATAGTTTCTAATCTCCAAAAATGTGGTGAAGAAAATACACCTTTACGTTTTTTGAGATACTTTTTAATGTCGCGTTATTACGATGGGATTTTACGTGAGGATGATATCTACAAATGGTTTTTAACTGATGAAGGAAAAAAACAAACGAAATATGAAACGAATCCGGTAGTTTTTGCTAAAGAGCTGAGAGCCTTGTCTAAAAGATACTCTGAGCTGGTGATTGCAACCGAATTGGTAAAAGATGGTGGAACATATCCAAGTATAACCAATATTGGATTTATAAATAAATATAGATCCAGACAGCATCTTATTCTTCTTTTAGCTTTACACGAAAATGTTTCTGATGATGTGATAGAATATTTGGGGAAGCAACTTGAAAGTTTTTTCTTTTATAGTAATACCTTGGGGATTCAGGCAAAAAATAATGAAAATTTGTTTTCGAAATGGGCAATTAAACTTCGGAATAAAAAAGACACTGTAGCTGTAGCGCATATTGTTTCAGAAACTATGGTTCCTTATTTAAAAGAAAAATTAGGTGATTTTATAACGAAGTTTAAAACCATTTCGCATTTACATTACAGCCCAAATTATAGAGAGAGATATGTGTTAGGTAAAATAGAGAATACTATTCTTGGCAAATGTAATTTACCAATTCAAGGAAAAGATTTCCTCAATACATTACAGATAGAGCACATCTTGCCACAAACACCAAAAAATGGTTTATTAACCGATGAATTTGCAGATATGACTGATTACAGAAGCTATGTTTACCGATTAGGAAATGTTACATTATTAGAATCGACGATTAATCAAGCTGTAAATAATTTTAATGAATTAAATTCTGACTGGTACGAAAAAAAACAGAATGAGTATAACAATTCCTCAGTAATCAGTACAAAACTTCTAGATCACGGATTTTCAATTGGAGCACATACTGCATTAAATAAGTTTAAAGCCGATTATAAATTTGAATTTCCTGAATGGAATAAAGGAAGTATAGATTTACGACAAGAAAAAATACTAGATTTAGTATTGGAGACTTGGAAATTTAATGATAAAAGATTAGATCAGTAATATGCCATCACAAACCAACGAACTCGCCTTAGAAACCGCTATACAAAAAGCACTCTGCGGGATTTCAACAGAAGATATAAAAAACGGAGTTGTTTCCGAACTCAATGAGCCTTACAGTGGGAACGGTTACCGCATAGGCAATCCCACAGATTTCAATGCCAAGTATGCTTTGGATGAGGTACGTTTTTGGGATTTTCTGGAAACCACCCAGAAAGAAGAACTGGAAAAACTTAAACGCCAGAGCGACTGGAAAATAAAAGTACTTGACCGTTTCGACAAGCTGGTGAAAAAATACGGTATTCTGCGGCTGCTTCGTAAAGGTCTGGCGGTGGATGATGCCCATTTTACTCTGTTTTATGTAGCTCCTTTGCAGAACAGCAGCCAGAGCATTAAGGATAATTTTGAGCGCAATCAGTTCAGTGTAACCCGACAGTTAAGGTATTCGGCTGCCAATCCGCTGGAAGAAATTGATATGGTGATTTTCATCAACGGAATCTCGATTTCTACCATTGAACTCAAAAATCCATGGACCGGGCAGAATGCTAAAGTACATGGTGTTGACCAGTATAAATATAAGCGTGATATCACCCAACCTCTGCTGAATTTCGGGAGATGTATTGTCCATTTTACAGTCGATACCGACGAAATTTATATGACCACCAAACTGGACGGAGCACACACTTTCTTCCTGCCGTTCAACTTAGGCAACAATTTTGGAAAAGGCAATCCGCCCAATCCTTTCGGGCACAAAACTTCCTACTTCTGGCAGGATGTATTGCGCAGGGAAAGTATCGCTAATATTATACAGCATTTTGTGCGGTTTGACGGTGCGGAAAATGAGGTGTTGAACAAAAAGAATTTGTTTTTCCCAAGATACCATCAGCTGGATGTGGTACGAAGACTCATTAAAGATACCACTCAGAAAGGAGCAGGAGAGACCTATCTCATTCAGCACAGTGCGGGTTCGGGGAAATCCAATTCGATAACTTGGCTGGCTTATCAGCTGATAGAAGCCTATCCTGAAAGCCAAGCCGTTGCCGGAATTAAAAATATCAATCAGCCATTGTTTGATTCTGTGATTGTGGTGACGGACAGAAGATTACTGGATAAACAGTTAAGAGATAATATTAAGGAGTTTTCCGAAGTGAAAAATATTGTAGCTCCCGCTTACCGGTCTTCTGATCTGAAATCTGCTCTGGAAGGCGGAAAAAGAATAATTATCACCACCATTCAGAAGTTTCCTGTTATCGTAAAAGATATAGCGGATATGGGCAGTAAGCAGTTCGCTGTAATAATTGATGAAGCACACAGTTCACAGTCCGGAAGCTCCGCCGATAAGCTGAATGAGGCCATCGGAAACAAAGGAGAAGATACTGATGCCGTAGACTATCAGGATAAGATTCTGGAAGCGATGAAAGCCAGAAAAATGACGAAGAATGCTTCTTATTTTGCGTTTACTGCTACTCCAAAAAATAATACATTAGAGAAATTTGGGGTAAAGCAGGAAGACGGTTCTTTTAAACCATTTCATTTATACTCGATGAAACAAGCGATCGAAGAAGGATTTATTCTGGATGTTTTAGCCAACTATACTACCTACAGAAGTTATTATGAACTTGAGAAATCCATAGAAGAAAATCCTCTGTTTGATACCACCAAAGCGCAGAAGAAATTAAGGGCTTATGTTGAAAAACATAAACAGACTGTAGGTACGAAAGCAGAAATAATGCTGGATCATTTTACCTCATCGGTAGTCAATACCAAAAAACTTAAAGGCAAAGCCAAAGCAATGGTGGTAACCCAGAGTATAGAATCTGCCATCCGTTATTATCAGGCTTTACAGCAGTTGTTAAATAAACGGGGAAATCCATTCAAAATAGTGATTGCTTTTTCGGGAGAAAAAAAAGTAGACGGCATCGACTATACCGAAGCGCAGATGAATGGTTTTCCGGAAAGTGAAACAAAAGATAGATTTGATGAGGACGAATACAGAATGCTGATCGTAGCCAATAAATACCTTACCGGATTTGATCAGCCAAAGCTTTCAGCAATGTATGTTGATAAAAAATTACAGGGTGTTTTGGCGGTGCAGACTCTGTCAAGATTAAACCGTTCTGCCAATAAGCTGGGTAAGAAAACTGAAGACCTTTTTGTATTGGATTTTTTTAATTCGGTAGAAGATATTCAGAAATCATTTGATCCCTTCTATACATCCACAACTTTAAGCGGCGCGACAGATATCAATGTTTTGCATGAACTGAAAGACAGTCTGGATGATTCCGGAATCTATGAGCAGGCGGAAGTGGAAGATTTTAATGAAGAATATTTTAATGGCGTAGATGCTCAGTTTTTAAGTCCGATTATTGATGTGGCTGCCCAGAGATTTGCAGACGGCTTAGAACTGGATGATAAACTGAAAGCAGATTACAAAATTAAAGCCAAGCAGTTTGTGAAAATTTACGGACAGGCTGCAGCCCTGCTACCCGAAAGTTTTACTTATGCCGGGTGGGAAAAACTTTTCTGGTTTTTAAAATTCCTCATTCCTAAACTTAAAATAGAAGATCCGCAAAATGACGCACTTGATAAATTATTGGAATCTGTGGATTTATCAACCTATGGTTTAGAAAGAGTGAAGCTGAATGCTTCCATTTCTCTTGATGATTCTGAAACAGAACTTGCTCCCCAAAATCCTAATGTTCGTGGTGCACATGGTGAAGAAGTAAAAGATGAATTAGAGAACATAATAAAAGGCTTTAATGAAAAATGGTTTCAGGGCTGGGAAATCACACCGGAAGATCAGAGAGTGAAATTCATTTCTTTAAGTAAATCTATACAGGCGCATCCGGACTTTGATATGAAGGTCGCAAAAAATGCTGATGACCAGAACAGAGAGCTTGCTCTGAAAAAGATCCTTGATGATGTGATGGCACAACAGAGAAAGCAGGAGTTGGAACTTTATAAGCTTTATGCTCAGGATTCATCATTTTATCAGGCATTTTTTAACACTTTAAAACAAGTGATTAACTTTTAAGCAAAATAATAACCATAATAATTAATCTGTTTCCGGATTAATTATTATGGTTTAAAAGAATTTTTATTATAAACTAATTCAACACCTCCGATCCAAAAATCCTCACACAGTATTCACTTCCCAGAAATCTCGGATCACCATATTTTTCAGACCAGAAACCATCCAGAATATCTTTGCTGATGCAGCGGTAAACTGCCACACCCTTGTAGATTTTCAGATCTTCACCTTCATAGCGGAAATTAATAACCAGAATTCCGTCTTTATAAAATCCTGTACCGGTTTGGATATGATCTCCAATCATCCACTCTGCAACAATACGGTTGTTTTCGTCCAGAAATAAAGTTAATATTCCATGATAGGAAACTTCCTGAGATTCCTCCTGATTGCTTCCCTGAATAGAATAACTTCCTGCTAAATCCTGTACTGTCATTTAATTTAATTAATCATACAAATGTAAATTAATATAAGATTTTACAGAGGATTCTTTACAATTATTTAGAATAAATTTGCTAAGGATATTTTTTATTCAATAAGTGTTGAAATATTTTGCAGATCTAATGTTTTTTTATATTTTTATCTCTCAAACTATAAAAAATATATCATGAAAAATCTAAAAAAGGTTTCTAGAAATGCGATGAAATCTATTCAGGGAGGTATCATTAAAGGTATGGTAAGATGTAAAGATCCAAATACATGCGTTGTTCAATGGGGATGGGGTGGAGGATCATCAAGTAACTGCGGTACTTTTGATATTATTTGTGGAGAAGCTCCTCCGCAGGATCCTTGCGAATATACTTTATGTATATAAAAAATATTTAAAGGAGTGTTTATTAACACTCTTTTTTATTTTAGATTTGCCAATGTTTTATTTTTTAACAGCCATCAATCTTTTTACCTTTATTATTTATGGAGCCGACAAGAGAAAAGCAGAAAAGCACCGGCGGAGAATTTCTGAAAATACGCTTTTGGCGGTTTCTTTTTTGGGTGGAACTATCGGAGCTTTACTGGCAATGATCTTCTTCAGACATAAAATTTCCAAGACTTCCTTTTTATTAAAATTCGGATGCATTGTTTTGATTCAGGCGGTTTTCATTTACCTTTTTGAAAATACTTTCTAAAATGGAAAAATTATACAGATTTTATGACTAATATATTAATCCCTAAGAAATATTTTGTGATCATATTATACGTATAAAGTAGACAGTTCACTTTTTAGTCCGAATTCTTTTTTTGATAAGTAAATTTTAAAAGTTTATATATTCACCCCACAAATAAATCATTTCACAACATTTTTCTTATTTAAATTACAGAAACAATATTTTTGCTCAATAGATATGGAAAAAAAGAATAAAAGAAGAATATTTATTTTAGGAGCAGATTGATTTCTGTTACAATATTTAGATTTCGATGTTCATTCCATTTCAGAAGAACTTTTGCAATAAAATTACTAATAAAGAAATAACATTAGCTTAAGATAATATCATATGAAAAATACGATAGTTGGTCTTTTCTGTTTTATATCGCTATTCTCTTGCGCACAAGAAAGGAAAGCCGGTTCGGGCTTAAATTTTAATCCCGACAAATACGAGATTCAAATTCTTACTTACAATGGTAAAGAAATCCGCGTAAGAGCTTTTGAGAAAATTGTTTATGTGGAAAAACCTGTAGATACAACTTATCAGGTTCTTAATTTCTATGTTCCTGAAGAATATTACAGAAATAAAAGTATTAATGGATACAATGCCCAAAATGCTCCTATATTTTTCCCTAATCAGGTAGGTGGTTATATGCCTGCTGAACCCGGATCTACAAAGTCAAATAATTTTAGACCTCCGATTAATGGCGGTGTGGCGAACGATAATAACCAGCAAAGACCACAGGGCGGTTTTGAAGACAAAAAAGAAAATACCATCTTAAAAGCCTTGGCTCATGGCTATGTAGTAGCTTCTGCGGGAGCAAGAGGGCGTACGAATAAAAATAAAGATGGCAAATACTATGGGAAAGCACCTGCCGGGCTGGTAGATTTAAAGGCAGCCATTCGTTATCTTAAACTAAACGACCGCGAAATGCCGGGCAATGCCGACAAAATTATTTCCAATGGAACCAGTGCTGGTGGTGCCATGTCAGCTTTATTGGGAGCTACCGGAGATAACCCTGATTATTTGCCTTACCTGAAAGAAATAGGAGCAGCAGAGACCAGCGATGCTATTTATGCCTCCTCTGATTACTGCCCAATTACCAATTTGGATCACGCAGACGCTGCTTATGAATGGCAGTTTTTCGGGGTAAATGATTACAAAAAAGGAGGGCTCTTTGGACCTCAAGCCGATACAGCTACAGAAACTTTAAATGAAAGGCAACAGAAGGTCTCATTGGAGTTAAAAAACACATTTCCTGCCTATATCAATTCTCTGAAACTTAAAGATGAAAAGGGAAACCTCCTCACATTAGATAATAGTGGAAATGGTTCTTGCAAAGAGTTTTTGAAGGCAAAAGTAATTGTATCAGCCAATGTCGCATTAAAAGCAGGAACTGATCTTTCCGGAAAATCCTTTCTTATTATAAAAAACGGAATAGTAACAGACGTTAATTGGGATGAGTATGTACGCTATATGCAAAGACAAAAAACACCACCTGCTTTTGATGCACTGGATTTATCAGCAGCAGAAAATACAGAGTTTGGAACAGAAAGTTTTAATGCAAAACATTTTACTGAATACAGCTTAAAAAATAGTACCGTAAGTAATGCAGTGATAGCGGATAAACAAATTGTAAAAATGATGAATCCTATGAATTATATCGGAGATGCTCATACAAAAACAGCAAAATATTGGAGAATTCGTCACGGTTCAAAAGATAAAGATACTGGTTTGGCGATTTCTGCTATTTTAGCTGTGAGACTTGCAAACCAAGGCTATTACGTAGACTATGCATTGCCTTGGGACAAACCTCATAGTGGAGATTACGATTTGGATGAGCTTTTCCAGTGGATAGATCAGATTTCCAAATAAAAAATAGGTAGAATTTTAAGCTCTCTTGATTATGAGTAGCAATTCGTTTATTTCTTCGGAAAGTATTATTAAAGATATTTATTTTCCGAAGATTTTTTTATTAAATTCTAAAAAGTACTCATTTATTTCACTAACTTTCAAATACTGCGAAACGAAAACCCGCAAATTATTTCTTCATTTTTTTTCCAAGTATTTAGCGATAACGAATCATCTATGATTTGTTTTCTTTTCGGCTACATAATGTCCCCATTTATTAATAACATCCAAAGCAGGAATAAACGTTCTGCCAAATTGAGTCAGACTGTAGAATACTTTTACCGGAGCTTTATCTCCATCTACAGTTCTGGATATTAAACCGTCTGATTCTAAATTTTTTAACTGTAAACTGAGTGTCATCTCTGTAATTACTTCAATTTCTTTTCGCAGTTCATTAAAACGTTTATCTCCGTCTTTAAGATGATATAAGATAACAGCTTTCCATTTTCCACCGACTAAATCCATTGCGAGACTTATTGTACAAGGATAATATTTTCCTTCAACTTCTATGTTTTTTCCCATTGTTTTTACATATCAATTTTGATAGTTCTTGCAAAAATAAATAACTATTAATAATTTTGCAACTATAATTACTTTAGTTATTTATTAAACAGATGTAATATCAATTTAAAGAGATTCTTTTTATATTAAAAGATGTATTTGTTATTTTAAAATATATAATTGTTTATTTAGTTTTAGAAAAAGCAACTTTAAAGAGTTTTCCAGCATAA
>NZ_JACLCT010000055.1:0-20437 GCF_014218915.1 Chryseobacterium sp. C2(2020) | reverse complement strand
AGCAACGGAACCATTGAAAACAGCAGCCATTCCACAGTAGGTTATATTACAAGCAACGGAACCATTGAAAACAGCAGCCATTCTACCATCGGGTATATTAAAAGTGACGGTACCATACAGAACAAAAGCGGTTCTACAGTAGGCTACGTAAAAAAGGACGGAACCGTGGAAAACAGCAGCCACTCAACCATTGGTTATATTAAAGATAACGGAACGGTAGAAAACGGCAGTCATTCCACCATCGGTTATGCAAGCGGAATTAAAAAAGAATGGGCGGCAGTTGCATTTTTCTTTTTCAAGCTGAATTAATAAGTCAACACAGTTAAACTTTACATCAGTTTAAGCAGATAAAAAACAAATACTCCGGACAATTACTGTCCGGAGTATTCTTTTTATTAAGGGTAAATAAGGGCGAAATAATAATTTTTTACATCAAAATTTGGTTTTATGAATTTTCCATGTCTTTAATATTCTTTTTCCACGTGAGGAAAAGATTCAGCACTTTAATAATTTTAAAGATGAATATAAAGACAAAGAATGAAATAAGCGTTGTATAAATAGAGTAGTTCGGGAAAAACACATACTGAACAATAAATGTCACGATATTCAGAACAACAAAAGTTAAGGTAATTCTTTTGTGAGACAGACCCAACTGTAAAAGATGATGATGAATGTGCGATTTATCCGCCTTGAATGGCGATTTTCCCCTCGAAATTCGATCCGCATACACTCTCACAGAATCAATTACAGGAATCGTGAATACAAAAAGGATAAAGAAAATACCGTAAGGAAACTCTTCCGAACCTCTGTCGAATTTCGTAATGTAAATTCCCAGACAGATCAACAAATATCCCAAAAATAAAGAACCCGAATTTCCCAGAAAAATTTTGTTCTTCAAAGAAAAATTATACCGTAAAAAAGCAGCAATACTTCCCACGAAAAGCAGTCCTATTCTTGCCAGTCCGAAATGTCCTTCAATTAAAGCAATAACGAAAAACAAAGCAAAACCTACACCTGCAACACTTCCTGCCAAACCGTCAATTCCGTCAATTAAATTAAAAGCATTTACTGCCGTTGTAATAATAAGCACCGTAAGAATATACTGAAAATAAACATTCATTTCATGGATTCCGAAAAGTCCGTAAAGAGTGGTAATCCGGATGCCTGAAGTAGCAATAATCACGCTCACACAAATCTGGATTCCCAACTTGTAGATCGCTCTGATGTCTGTTTTATCATCCAGCGTTCCCACAAAAAGCATAATGTAGGAAGTAATGATGATCGGAAGAATATCTTTCCAGCTTTTGTCATCAGAAATCCATAAAAGCAAAAAAACAACAAGCCCGATCACAAGACCTCCGATCAGCGGAATAGCAGTCTGGTGCACTTTTCTTGCATTGGGAACATCTACCAGCTTAATTTTCTGGGCAATCATTCTCATGAGCGGAATGACGCACATCGAAAGGATGAATGCAAGAATTCCGTACATAGAAAGTTCTACAAAGTTTTTCATAGCCTCGTTTTTTAGCAGTTTATTTAGAGTTATTGAATAGTTTGATGTGCTTAAGATGCTCTACATTGTACTTTTTCAGAATTGCCTCATCAATTTCAGAGATTCTGGGCATAACATTGGTTTTCTTGCTGATAGTAAAGGTTTCTTCGATAAGCTGACTGTATTTTTTTGCGATTCTTTTCCAGGTATATCTTCTTTCCGCTATTTTCTTCATTGTTCCGGCGCAGAGTTCCAAATCTTCTTTGCTTACCTCCTCCAGAATACTTCTAAGCTCATTTTCATCCGAAAAATAAAAAGCCTGATTCTCGGTTGTCGTTCTGTTGTAAGAAACGCCGTTGCTGATGATCGGCAGACCTAAAAACATCGCTTCCACAAGCGAAGGATTGGTTCCTCCCGCAGAATGCCCGTGAATGTAAAGAGAAGCATTTCCGCGGATCAGATCAATGGTTTCCTGTTCGTAAATAGGATCGAGCAGGAGAATATTTTTAAATCCTGAATACTGCTCTTTCAGATTTGTTCCGTACTCGCTGTTTTTCCAGTTTCCGACTAAAACCAACTTGCGCTCAGGAAGCGTGCTGAATACTTTTAAAATCGTATGGACATGATTTTCAGGTTCAATTCTGCATACTTTTACCGCATATTCTTCATTCAGGAAAGGGTATTTTTCAAGATTTTCAGTAGACGGAACACGGTTTATTTTCGTATGATCCGCTCCGTATTCAATAACACGGCTTATTGTTTTATAGCGTACAGAAGTATAATCCTGAATAGATTCGTTATCCGAAATATCAATATGAGAAAACTTTACCGCCAGTTTTTCCGCCCACCAAAGATATAATTTTGCAGGAACAGACCATTTGTCTCTTTTCCATTCAATTCCGTCGATGGAAATAATAATTCTTTTATTGGTGAATAATTTAACTAATGGTAAAAGCCACGCTCCGGCAACGCCTAAAATCAGAAGAACATCACTTCGGAATAAAGCATGAAAAATAGACCATGTATCGTAAGGAATACTCTGGATTCCGTTGGCATCTAAAGGAAGATACTTCAGTTTTGCCCCTTTCCAGCTTTCGATTCTCTCTTCCTTACTGTATTTTTTTGAAGAGCAATATACCGTAAAATCGTAGGTATCGGAAAGTTCTTCCACAAGATGAGCCGTTAAGGTTTCGAAGCCTCCGTATTTCGCAGGCAGACCTACCGTTCCTATAATTGCTACTTTTGTCTTCATAATTATTTTATTTTAACATATTATGACCATTTGTGTTCCAAATTGTGTAAAATAATGTAACGTAATGAAAATGTGTTAATTATAACTTATTGAAAGCGTGCCGGATTTCCATAATCTGGAAAATGGATTATAAATTGGAAATTATATCCAGAGATTTTCTCTCAAAATACGCCTCGGAAAACAGAAGACTTTTCTCGTAAGAAGCCTCGCTGAAGGATTTGTAGACCGATGGATCGTTCAAAATGTAGTTTAATTTTTCAGAAAGTTCATTTGTGTGTTTAGAATCGATTAAAAAACCGTTTTTATTATCTTCAACCAGTTCTGTAACGCCTCCTAAAGGCGCGACGATCGCAGGTAAGCCGTAACGCATTCCTTCCAGAATCGTAAGTCCGAATGTTTCCACCCAAAGATCAGGATGAGACAGATTAAGAATCACGCTGGCTTCCTGATAAAAAGGATGCGTATCCGTTTGGGTAGGATAAATAATAAGCTGCTTCGGAATTTCTCTGCCTTTAAAATACTCCTGAATTTCCTTTTCCGTCGCATTCACCACAAGTTTGAAAATGTAAGAAGGATTTTTTTTGGCTAATTCCAGAAATTCGTCCACTCCTTTGTAAACTTTTAAAGAACAGATCATTAAAACCACAGGAATTTCTTTTTCCACATTTCGGAAACGGTCTGCTTTCTCGGCAAAATCGCTTTCCAGAACATTGTACAACAATTTCTGATTGTTAATTAAAGATTCCTGTTTCAGAAGATATTCCGAAACAAAAACAATTTTATCGGCAGTCATTTTTGCTGTTCCGAAAAGAAAATTTTTAAATAATTTCGGCTTTACCGAAGTTTCGTGGATATGATAAATAATCTTACAGCCTCTCAGCTTTCCTGCAATTGCCGCCCCGAAAGGCAAAACCGTGTTGATGTAAACCAGATCACTTTTTTTCAGGAAAAAGAGCAATTTAATCATCAGGAAAAACTGACTCAGAAAGAAATTAACAATTCTTACTAGCGCATTGGACGAAAAGCGATACCAGAACAGATGATTTTTAACCTTGGGAATATCAGACAAAAAACCCTTTCTTCCGCCTGAAGTAAAAAGATGCGCATCCATCCCGTTTTTTGTCCAGGATTTCAGAAGCTGCATCAGAACTTTCGGGCTTCCGCTGTAATCATTCAGAAGATGAACAGAGACAATTCTTTTCATGGCTAAATTTGGTTATAGATTGTATTGAGATGATCGCCTCTTTTTTCCCAGGAAAATCGGTCGAGATAATGCTTTCTGGCTTCAATGCTCATTTTGTGCTGAAGATCTTTGTCTGAAAATAACTTCATCAAAGAATCACTCAATTCCGTTACCGTTTGATCATATTCCTGCTGTGGAACAGTAAAACCGCATTTTTCGGTAATAAATTCTCCGGGACCTTCATTTTGAAGACAGACAACCGGAAGTCCGAAAGAAAGTGCTTCCGGAACCACCATTCCTGCTCCTTCGTGAGAGGGAAAAAGAAAAACAGAAGCTTTTTCATACATTTTCATCAGTTCTCTGCGGTCGATCCATTCAATAATTTCAATATAATTTTCAGCATTATTTTGCTGAATTAAATCTTTGTAAAACTGCTTTTGTTCGCCGGTTCCCACCAAAATTAATTTACATTTCGCTTTTTCTTCTGCTGAAAGCGCACTGATAAACTGAATGAATGAACGAATCGTGAGATCAAAACCTTTTAACGGAACAAATCTTCCTACGCTGATTATGGCAAAATCCGATTTTACCGCCACTTCATCTTTCTGATAAAAATCTTCCGAAGCAACCGAAGGATAAAGCGAATACTGATCTTTTTTAACTTTAAGTTTATCCGGAACACCGCTGTTCATGCACCAGATGTGATTAGAATGCTGAACTGTTTTTTTCAGGGAAGGCGAAAGTTTCCAGAAAAAGTTTTTCACCATCCATGTTAAACGGTCTTTAAGGAAATATTTTTTGGAATAATCTTTCAGATATTGTTTAGGAATGAGAGGGTGATGTCCTACAGGTCCCCAAACCAAAGGCTTTTTTAATTTCCATAAAAAACTTGGCGTCCAGTCGTTATGAAAATTCACATTGTGGGCAATGTCAAAATCCACCTTCTGTTTTTTTACAAATGAAACAATGCCTCGTTGCCATAGATAATAATATAAAAGTGCGCCGCGACCTCCCTTTTTCCAGAAACGCATCCAGTAGGGAAGATCAAAATAAAGGAAATTCATGTTCTCGTATAAAGAATCGGGATTTTCCTTCATGTATTTTTCGATATGTGTTTTATTGTTTTCTCTCGTTACGACAAAAACTTTTCGGAATCTGGCGATCTGATACACAAAATTCCATCCCATCGCATCTTCCGATCCTTTATACGGATTGATGGCGTAGCACGTTGCGAGTATCGTCTGATTGGTTTTCATGGGTTCTTGTTTTTAAAAGTTTAGCGGGAATTCCGCCGATGATGCTGTTGTCCGGAAAAGATTTCGTAATCACACTTCCTGCCGCCAGAATACATCCGTCTCCGATTTCCACACCGTCCAGAATCGTTACTTTACTTCCGATCCAGCAGTTTTTCCCGATTTTTATTCCTTTTCTGTTAACGCCCTGAAGCCGGATTGACGTTTCAGGATCTTCATAATTATGATTTTCGGGGTGACAGCTCAGATATTGTCCTACAATGCATTCGTCTCCGATTTCAAGACCTCCGGAACCGCCGAGATAAGCAAATTCTCCGATCCCGACATTGTTTCCTATTTTTATTTTTTCTCCGATATTGTTAAAAGAGGTGGAAACAATTACTCTGCTGAAAGCGCCTATTGATACATTGTCTCCAAATTCAATTCCGTGTTTTGCAAGGGCAGAAACATACACATCATTTCCCAGACGCAGAAACTTTCCCCATTTTATTTTAGAAACATTAAAGAAACTTACTCTTTTGCCCAAAAGCATTCCTTTGGGATTTCTGAAAGAGAGAAGCATCCTGAAACCTCTGATGATGCTCCAGAGCTGGATCCAGATAAACTGCAAAACCGCTCCGGAGTTCAGATCATCATCTATAGTAAAGTAGGGACTTCTTAGTTTTATGATTTTTACGACAAGCTTTTTCATCTCTCTGTGATTATTGTGTTCATGATCGTTCCTAATGTCACATCAAGATCATTATTTTCGATTGCTAAGTACTTCACTCTCTGGTTTTTTCTTTCCAGTTTAGAGAAAAGGGAACTGTATTCTGAAGTAAGGTCGCAAATCGAGTGATACGAAAGTTCTTTTTTTCTGCTAAGTATTTTTTCAGGCGCGGCGTACAGGAAGAAGTTGAATTCCGGCTTCATCAGGAAATGATATCCTGTCTCCGTTACGGATTTCGGAAGCTGAATGTTGCTTCTTCTTGCATCGGCAATAAAATCGAAATAATACCTGTCGTATAAAACTATTTTTCCCCTCAAAACATATTTTGTGTAAATAACAAACTGTCCTAAAATATAATCTGTATAATAATATCCGAATCTCAATAAGGAAGAAAGGGAGTTTTTGTTGTTTCCCTGTCTGGGTAAAGAATTTACCGCGTCCTCATGTGCTTTTTCCTTTCCTTTTGTCCATACACTCAGGATGGGAAGCAGGGAAGGTCTGTGTCTCAGAACTTTTACAGGTCTTCTGTAACGTTTTTCAATAAGTTCGGAAACTTCCGAGATCACGGTAGATTTTCCGGCGCCGTCTACACCGCTGAATGTGATGATGAATCCTTTTTCTGCAAACGAATCTTTTAAATAATGAACAATATTTTTAAAATAACTGAATCCTTTATTGTAATACTTCATTTTCAGTGTTTTAATCGTGAGTTCTCTGTCGGTTATTTTGTTTGATTTTAAATGTTCCGAAACAAATTTCTCATACATTTCAGGAATTTCTGCATCGTTCAGGCTGTAAAACAGATCAATAAATCGGGCAGTGTCTTTTTCTGAAACTTTATAAACGCCAAATCTGTTTTTTCTTCTGTTTTCAATGATTTTTGAAACCTCCATGATCTGTATATGCTTCCATTTTACCTGATGAATAAGATCTAGATTAAGAATTTCGTTTTGAAGCGTAACGATTCTTACCGTCTGCATAAAAGATTTTTTCACCGTTGAAACTTTCTGTACGAGACTGTGTCCGGATAAATAACTGACTAATTTTTGCGCGTTTTCAGAAGAAATAATCAGATCAATATCAGAATTCAGCTTCAGCTTTTCCGGTTCTTCGTTGTGAAATTTCAAAGCCGCATAATCGGTATGGTAAAGTGCATCGAAAGCATCTAAAATTACGAGTTCTCTTTCGGTAGAGTAGTCTTTAAGAATGATATTTAAAGCTTCATTCCATGTTTGTAACAGCCAGTGAATCTGAAGATGCCATTCTTCCTGTGCCGCATAAATGGTAAGGTAAGACAATGTGTTCGTCAGAAGATAAAATTTTAAATATTTCTGAAGTTCCGTATCACTGAACCGGAAGGTAATTTTATTTTTCTCTTCAATTTCTGTATAAATTTCTTTCCAGCTTTTTCTCTGAATCAAAATTCCGTTCTGGATAATAAAATGAAAGAAATCGAACGCTTTCGGTTTTTCTGTGGAAGACAGTTCCCAGTCGTAAACAGCAAGCTTTTCATTTTTTACATAACAGTTCCAGGAGGTAAAATCTCCGTGCGAAAAGGCAACATCGATGTTTTCGTCTTCGTTGGTGTGTCTCAGGATTGCTTTTATCTTTCGGAGGATGTTTTTCGGAATTCTCTCATCTTCAATGTTTAAAAACTGTTCTTTTACACTTTGAAAATACTTCCATTCCGAGATTTTCACGCTTCTTTCATGATGTACGGAAATCATTTTCAAAGCTTCCGCATGAATTTTCGTAAAATAATTTTCACGCATTCCGCCTTTTGAAATATCAGATAATTTAAGAATGTTTTTATTAATCATGGAAGCTTCCGGAACCTGCAATACATTGCCAGAAATAATTTTTCTAAGGTTTTTACTTTCTGTGGCAATCAGTTTTTTGGCAGAATCTGTTTCCGCGATCTTGTAAAAATATCCTCCGCTGAACAGAAGTGCCTTATTGTTTGGTCCTACTGTTCCTGTAAAAATTGCCCAGTCATTTTCGATATTAAAAACCGGCTGATTATCTTTTACATAATAAAGAACTTCTTTTTTGAAAACAATTTTCTGCAAACGAAGCGCAAAAACCGTCTTCACCAATACTTCGAAAAGTTTTGCTTTCGGTGTGGCTGCATTGTAAAATTTTAGAAATAAAGGCTTTCCGGAATCTGAGTTCCAAAACCACCTTACTGTTCCGTCAGGATTTTTGATATACGAAAAAGAGATTTTCTTGCTGTTCTCTTCCTGTTTTGTAAACAATTTGTACCCTGTATTTCTAAATAATGTTTTCATGATGATTATTGATATACCAAAATAGTATAAAAATATCTGCCAAAAAATTAAAATACTGATAATTAGTTAGTTATGGATTTTTTAATTGAATTTAAATTCCAAAATATGGAAAAAATACTGTTCTGTGGAAATTTAGTCCGGCAGTAACTCCGGTCTTTTTTTCTTAAGAATGATTTTCTGCAACCTTGTAAGATGATTGTTGTTGCGGAAAGCAATGGAAAATATAATGATCTGATAGAACATGATCCCATAATTACTTTCCCCGAAAATTCCAAATTCTGTAAAGGAATTGATCACGATAGGAATAAGAATCCCGATGAGCATCAGTTTCAGTTCCTTCTGTTCAGACAGTATGGATTTTACGGTAAAAAAATACCTGAAAAAGAACAATGGTAAACCCGATGAATCCAAGATTCATGAGAACCTGCATAAAAGTATTGTGCGTCATTTTTCCCGGATACGTATGGGCGCTCTGGAAAAACTCTTTATAATCGATCCTCATAAAGCCAAAGCCTAAAAGCGGTTCTCTGGGTAAACCTTCCGTAATTAAAGCCTGCCAAAACGGAAGTCTTCCCGTAAGACTCATGATCTCTTCCAGCCTTTCCTGATCGCCGCCTTTCAGAATAACGCTGTATACTGCGAAAGGTGCAACCATGGCAACAAGCGCAATAATGGCAAATTTCAGGGTTTTCTTTTTGGTCTGGTTGATGTGGAAGAACACGATCAGCAAAAATCCGATCAGCGAAGATCGTGATCCGGTCATGAATAAAGCATACAAAATGACAAGGATTTTTATGATCGTCCAGACTTTCTTTTTAAAGCGGTACAGATCAAAAATAAGACATGCAGAACCCACTCCGGCAAGCATTCCGAGTTCATTCGGGTTCATCATTGTTCCTCCCAGTCTGGCTTCTTCACCACCGTCTGTAAGCCGGAAAAATATATCCGGAGCTACCCACATCCCGATCACGAAAACCAGTTGCAGAACGAAAACGGTATTTCCCAGAAGATGGTAGAGTCTGATGTTGTGACCTTCGAAATAAACGTCTAAGATTTTCAGACTTTTTACGAAAAAATAAGCAAAAACAAAGCTTTGGAAGGTCATGAACCACTGCAAAGCACTGAATCCCGGATTGGTACTCCAGGAAAATGATATAAAGCCTAAAATTAAATAGCAGATGTATAAAATCGGCGAAAATATGTTTTTGTATTCTAAAGAATTAATGCTTCCGTACCTTATGATTTTAAAATAAATGAGAATAGACGAGATCATCACGCCCATTCTTCCAACAACCTTGATGGCTCGTGTAATGTTTACATTTTCACTCCACGTAAAAAAACACGCCACCATAAGCAGCAGAATGATAAACAGCTGGTTGTTGAGCTTTTTAAGAAATAGCTGATGATGAAGAGGTAGCGTTTCCATTTCAGCAGTTGTAGAGTTTGGTATTCATTTCATCAAGAATGTTGTTCCAGTCAAACGCTTCTTCTACCATTTTTACCGCATTTCCGCAGATCTTTTCATAATTCTGCCGGTCTTTCCAGATTTTGGAAATATCGAAAAATGCTTTGGTAAGGAGTGCTGTCTGAGGCGACGGAATATTGATTCCCGCATTGTATTGTTCAACAAGATAGCCAATGTTGGTGTTTTTGGTAACAATACAGGGTTTCCCGAAATTTGCGGCTTCGATTACGGAAACCGGCAATCCTTCGTTTCTTGAGGGATGCACAAAAACGTCCATCTTTTTCAGGAGATTGTTTTTTTCTTCGCCAAATTTACTTCCGAAAAGGATTGTTTTATCCTCAATTCCCAATGCTTTTATCTTTTGGTGCAGCTTCGCTTTTTCGTCGCTGTCGCCCACAATCCACAATTCAGAATAAGGATCCGCTTTAGAAAATTCAGCAAAACTTTCCACAAGCAGATCCAGACCTTTTGTGTACATATCCAGCCGTCCAACAAATCCGAAAATCAGACTTTCCTTTTGGGAACTGAAAGAAAAGTCTTCTTTTACTCTTTCAAAACCGTATGGAATTAAAGTGCCTTTTGGGGTTGGATAAATCGACTGTAAACCTTCCATTTCGCTTTCGCCAATGCAATGAATTTTTGCAGCATTTTTGATGACCGCTTTTTCAAATAACTCGAAGTAAAGCTTTTTGGTAATCATGCTTTTCTGCATTGCGACCGCGTTGTACGCACCGTGGGGCGTAATTATATAATTGAATTTGTGTTTCCGCAAAAATCTGCTTAAAGACGAAAATACAGGAATCCATCCGCCGTGAAGGTGAAAAACCGTAGATCCGCTGCTGTTTATAATTTCTTTCTGAAGATCTTCAGGAATGGAAAAAGGATTTTTTTTCCGTTTAAAAATCTTCGTTTTAAAGTTTCTTTCGGGGTAATTGATCTCTGTATTTTCGGAAATTCCCCAAACTTCTACATCCTGCCTGTTTTCAGCCTGTTTGGTCGCTATATTGTACACGACTTTATTTACGCCGTTCATTTTTTCAGGATTTGCTTTTCCCAATATCAAATGTACTATGCCCATACCGAAATCTGTTTTCTGTTAAGTAAAATTTTCCAGTACACGATCATTAGAATCTGGTTGATCACAAGACCAGCAACTGCGCCGTAAAGTGCTCCGTATTTCAGTAAAAAATGAAAACTGAGTAATGAAAATACAAACGAAATGCAGTATCCTATAAAAAAAGCTTTATTCTGTTCTAAAACTCTGATGGAAAGTCGGGTAGGATAGCTGTACAAAATCACGATATATAAAACTGAAACCAGTTTAATCACAAAACCATACTGCTTATATTGTTCTCCGCCCAATAACGTAATTAAAGGTTCCGAAAAAATAAAGAAACCGATGATTAAGATTCCTAAAGCCATCATTCCTTTCGACATACTGAAAAGCAATGATTTTTTTTCTTCTTTTTTATCCTGATAATGAAGCTGGGCTGTTTTCGGAAGGTAATAATTTTCAACGGTCTGAAGAATGACATTAATAACCCCGAAAAACGACTGAACCAGCCTTAATGCTCCTAAAGCATTAACTCCTAAGTAAATTCCGGCAACGAGCGTGAAGAAATTACTGGAAAACCATTGAACTATAGAAGCGCTCAAAAGCCACTTTCCTTCTGTAACATGATAATGAAAAAGGGTAGCATTTTTCAAACTGAATTCTGCATTTTTCACACAATACCAAACTCCGGGAAGGGAAGCAATGGCGTTTACGATAGCAATGATCAGAAGACTTTTTCCTAAATCAAGACTGTTTTCAAACCAGATTAAAGGAAAAACAAGAAGGAAGATACTGTCGATAAAAAGCACCAATTGTATGCGGTCTATCGTTAGCAGAACTTTTCTCAGGAAATCCTGAAAAACGTAGGCTGCCGCAAAAGCGATGATCGCCAATAGATTATCTTTAAAAAACGCCAGTGCAGAAACGGGCAGGAATTTAGCCATCAACAGTAAGGCAGAGAAAATCATTATTAAAACTACTGAAGCCTGAAAAACAAAGCCCAGCGATTTTTTAGTGAATTCTTTGGCTGCCAGAATCTGGAAAGGCTGTACTACAATGGCGTTGCAGATGCCTACCAAAAGATACGTCACCAAAAGCACAGATGAGAAGAGACCAAAATCTGAAATGTTCAGTTTTCGGGCAAGTAAAAACGTCAGAAGAAAATTTGTTCCGCTGAAAATCAATTGGTCTGCGAAAACCAGAGATGTAGGTCTGCGAAATATTTCTGTAAGCTTTTTCACGATCTTTTTCTGTTTATAAAACTTTTAATAGAGGTCATTAAACTCGGGTTATAGCCTTCTTTATTCAGCACAAACCAAAGGTTCGTCAGTTTGTATTCATCCTTCAGAAGTTCTACGTTCATAATGGTTTTTTCGGCTGTTTTCCGGCTGTCTAGAACAAACAGATTTTCATCTGCCATTTTCAGGAATAATAGAGGAAGTTTGCCTTGTTTTATCGACTGATTGTTGATGATGCAGAGATCATTTCCTGTCATTTTTTCACGGATCAGATTTTCAATATCCGTGGAAGTTAATCTTAAGTTTTTTTCTTCTGAAAAATCGATATAATCGATGTTTTCAATATTTTCTAAATTTCCTGCCACATCAATAACCAATACTTTTCTGGATTGCGCCTGCAAAGCTTTTATGATATTTTTTGAATGAAACCTATGTTGTTTCGATTTATCATAAGACGTGATGCAGATGAGGTTTTTATCTTTAATGATTTCTTTAAGCTCCATTTCCAGAACATTTTCGAGGAAATGATGCATTGTTTTTTCCCTGCTTTTAATGAAAGGGGTGGTGAATGCAACAGGAATGGTACTGTTTTTTTCGATGGTATACACATCATTCACTTTGGCTTTTGCAAAATGTACGGCGTAGATGAGGGCAATAGAACCGATCATGCTCATAATAGCTGCAACAATAATGATGATGGATCGCATCGGCGAAACCGGCTGTTTCGGCAGTTCTCCTCTTGTAATAATTTTATGAAAAGAAATTTTTGCCGCTTTTGCAATTTCTGCGTCTATTCTTTTTTCGTTCAGGAAATTATAATTCTTTTCGTAAAGATTGAACTCACGATTCATGATATTCAGCAGTTTTTCTTTCTCGGGAAGCCCGATAAAAGCCTGTTCTGCAATCTGAATGTCGCGGTCGATATCGTTATATTTGATCTGTAAATTTTTCTGGGTGTTTTTAATGCTTTCGGTTTGGTAATCGGTAAGATCTTTAATTTTAGAATCAATAACCTTTACTTTTTCATGTTCCGGAGTGTAGGTTAAGAGCAGTTCCTTTTTTTCTGCCTGAAGCAGTTTCATATTCTTCACCATTTCGGTTGAAAGGAGGTCGTTGAATGCTTCAAAATTCGGTGCAAGATCAAGATAGTTGTCTTTTCCTTCGGAAATATAGTTGTTGAGATTTTTTATCGCATCCAGATTCATTTTCAGATTGCTTTTCTGAATTTTAAGCTGGGAAATTTTTCTCAGATCGGTTTCTGTTTCCTGCGGAATATTGATGATGTTTTCTTTGTTTCGGTAATTTTCTATACGGTTTTCTGCACCGGAAAGCTTATTGTTTGCCTGTCCGATTTCATTTTTCAGAAAGTCAACCGTCGTATTGGCAGCGCGGTATTTATTTTCAATATAATCCTGAATATAAGTCTCAGCAAGGGTATTTACGAGAAGACTTGCTTTTTCAGGAACATTGCTTTTGTAATTGATTCTGATAACGGGAACATCTTTGTCCACGGAAACAATATCAAGGTTTTTATTTACTTTATCCAGAAGTTTTTCTCTGCTCAGGAATTCAACTTCATATTGATCGACAATTTTTGCACCGGGTTTTGACTTAAGATAGCTGTCGTTTCTGGTAATGAGAATTTTTCCTCCTTTAATGGTTGTAGGAACTCCGAAAGTTCCTTTTATTTCTTTGGCAGAATCTGAATTTATTGTAAAATTCTGATTTGAATTTACATTAATAATAAATTTTTTATCGTAATTTTTTTCATCGGAGAGAATGCTTTCCACTTTTATCGGAGAATCGTTGAACAATTCTACGGAGCGTACTTTTCCTTTTCTGTAAATTTCGGTGGAAAAGGGGAGTTTTTCCAGTGTTTTTTCAATTAATGATGTCGATTTCAGAACTTCTATTTCTGTGCTTATTTTGTTGGGCGTGGCAAAAACATCGAAATCTTTGAAGAGATTCGCGCTCGGAACGCCTTCCTGTGTATCCGCAAGCTTCAGTTTTGCTGTGCTTTCGTACATCGGCGTTACATAGTTGAGGTATTTTTTTGCTGCCAAAACCGCAATAATCATGGCAAGAACGACGATAGGAAATCCTCGTAACAGCGGTTTCAGAAATCTTACATTCTCGTTGTTCATGGTCATCAAATTTTATAATAATCCTATCAGAATCGCGGCGGCGGAAGTAACGGTTGCAAAAGGAATAATAGTGGAAATTCTCTTATCGAAATCTTTGCTTTTCTTGGAAGGAACAATGATGTAATCTCCGGGATGAAGAAGGATATTCTGGTTCGGAACATCTTTCATCTTGGTAAGATCAATATTGGTAACGCGAACGTTTTCGCCTTCCTGTCTCAGTATTTTAATAGATTTTAGATTGGCATACATTTCAAATCCTCCTGCTTTGGAAACCAGCTCCAGTAAAGTATTCTGGTCTTTATCTACCTGAATTACCGCCGGATTTCTCACTTCGCCCATCACTGCAATTTCTTTATTCAGCACTTTTACATCCACGATAGGATTTACAAGCCATTTTTTAAGCTTTGTTTTTATTTCTTCCTTTAATTCGGGAAGAGTTTTTCCCACAACGGGAGTCGTTCCCAATTTTGGAATTTCTATATTTCCGTTGATGTCTACCAGAAGCCATTTTCCGTATACTTCATTGGAGTTGTAAATGCCGTATACAGAACCCACACTCAGATCATCCTGTCCCCAAACGGAAAGCGTAATTTTGTCGTCTTTACGGATTCTGTATTCGTAGTTGGGATCATAGCTGAAATCCTGCATATTTCGGCTTGCCTGTTCCTCTTCAAGTACGTTGTAGGTTTTACAGGATACCAGAAGCATCAGGAAAAAGAATGAGAGTATGAGTTTTTTTAACATAAGATTTAAAATAAAACGGAAAAGAATTTTCTAAAACCTTTTCGTTGGTTCTGAGACATTTCTTCTTTAATTTTTACTATTTTTTCTATGGTATCCGTCATTCTTTCGCAAACATTGGCATCTTTTACAATATAGTCGAAAGCTCCGTATTTCAGGGCATTTACCGCAGTGTCTATATTTTCCTGTGCAGAAACCATGATAACGTAAATGTTCGGATCGTATCTTTTTATCTTTTTTAAAACCTCGAAACCGTTAAGATCTTCCATATTGTGATCGAGGAAAATGATATCGGGTTTCTGGTGTAGTTCATCCAGACATTCTTCTCCGCTGCTGAATGAGATAATATTTTCATAATGATTGTTTTTCAGATACTGTTCATACACGGTGGCGCAAAATCTGTCGTCATCTACAATAAAAAACTTTAAATTTTTGTTATTTGTTTCCATCTTTTTTATTTGAAAACAATAGGGCGATTACTGTGCCTTTAATTAAATATTTGAAAATCAGTGTTTTAATTATTTTTTAAATTCCAAAATATGGAAAATCTCTTTATTTTGGAATGTTTTTATTTAATTTCCCTTTCCAGTTGGTTTATAGCGGTGAAGAGTGTTTCTTTCACTTCCAGAAACATAGTGTACAGTTCGGGAAAATCGGCCTGCTGCTCTTTGGATTTTACTTCCAGATCCTTTACGGTTTCTTTGATGGAGTAGATTCCCACACCTTCAATACTTGGTTTTATTCTGTGAATGAGGCGTGCTATTTCGGCATAATTTTTCTCTTCAAAAGCTTTTTCCACCATCGGAATGGTTTCCTGTGTCTGCGTGATGAATATGGAAAGCATTTTTTGAATAAAATCATCATTTCCACGGCTTAATGCCTGAATGTTTCTGAGGTCATAAAGAATTTTTTCTTCTTCAGAATTGTTGATTTCCAGGTTACTTTGCATTTTTATGTTTTTATAAATAATTTTCAGCAGTTCGTCCTCGTCAAAAGGTTTGGTGATGTAGCTGTTCATTCCTGCAGCAATGCAGTTGTCTATTTCTGTTTTGAATGCATTGGCGGTAAGCGCAATGATAGGAGTGCCGAGTCTGAATTCCTGTCTTAAAATTTTAGTTGCTTCTATTCCGTCCAGTTCAGGCATCTGAATATCCATTAAAATAATATCAAACTGCTGTTTTGAAAGAATGTCTACTGCCATTTTTCCGTTGTCTGCCTTTATGACTTCGCACCCGAAATGGGTAAGAGAATTTTCTGCAACCAACTGATTGAGTTCGTTGTCTTCGACAAGTAAAACACGCGTTCCTTCGATGGAAATGTGCTCTTTTACTTCAATATTTTTGGATTCTGATTTTTCTATGCTTTTGTTCATATCCAGAAAGATACTGATCTCTGTTCCTACATTTTTTTTGCTTTTAATCTTTATTTCACCTTTCATGAGGTGGATCAGTTCGCGTGTAATTGCCATACCAAGACCTGTTCCGCCATATTTCCTTGAAATAGAGCTGTCTTCCTGATTGAATTTTTTGAAGATCTGCTTTACATATTCTTCGCTCATCCCGATTCCGGTATCGGTAATGCAGATTTCAAGTTTCTGATGATTTGAAAAATCTTTTATGACTTTACATTCTAAACATATTTCGCCAACGTTCGTAAATTTAAGAGAGTTTCCGATGATGTTGTACAAGATCTGTTTTATCTTGAGCGCATCGGCCTTAAATGCAGAGAAAAGATCATCTGAAAATCTGGCTTTCAACAGTATTTTTTTCTGCCTTGCTTTTGGCTGAAGAATACTGATGATGTCGCTGATGCATTCTTTAAGCGAGAAAACAGTATTATCCAAAGACATTTCGCCGGATTCTATTTTGGAAATATCCAGAATATTATTGATGATTGATAAAAGATGCTGCGCCGCGTTAAAACTATTCTCCACAAACTGATTTTGTGTTGTTGTAAGATCCAGTCTTTTAAGTTCTCTGAGGAAACCTATGATCGCATTCAGCGGTGTTCGTATCTCATGACTCATATTGGCTAAAAAGACTTCTTTTGCTTTAGAGGCTTCAATAGCTTTGGATTTTTCCTGTTTAAGGTCTTCTTCCAGTCTTTTTTGGTCTGTAATGTCGAGATGAATTCCTATGGAACCTAAAAGATTTCCGTGATCGTCATAGTTGGGCGCACCGCTGATTGCCCACCATCTCAGTTCGCCTCTTTTATTTTTTATCGGGAGCTGATAAACGCTGGAAATTCCTTTTTCTCTTAGTTCTATCTGTTCCTGGATAAATTCCTGATTGGCTTCTCCCTGTACGAAAAGCTGTGAAGGATTTTTACCAATGATTTCGTCCAGTTCAAAACCCGAAACGTTGCAGAAACTCTGATTGGCGTACCGTACAATCTCGTCATTATCTACCTCAATAAGTCCGAGATTCATATTCGCGATAATGTTACGGTATTTTTCTTCCTGCCGTTTTATATTGTCCTGCGCTCTTTTTCTTTCTTTAAGCTGTTCGGCGAGGTATAAGGAAAGTTCTTTAAGGTCTTTATTTTTTTTGGTATCAAAAGCGGAATCTAATAAACTTAATGATTCATAAAGGCTCGAAATAGATTCCTGCTTGAGTTCATTTTCTTTTTTCAGATCGTTAAACAACTCTTTGTATTCTTTTTCGCTCTGCCTGAAAGCATGATCGGTAAGTTCTTTATCTCTTTCAAAAGATTTGTAGGAATCGTTAACTGCGTTAATGAAATTGTTAAACTGCGGATGTTTTTTACAATCTTCCGTAAGATATTTTTTGATCTGTCTGTTAAGGATGTTATGCAGTTCGGTTTCCATAGTTATTCGGTTTCATTTACAGTGGTAATGGTAATGGTTTGGTTATGCAGTGCGCAATCTCCAAAAGATTTGGCGGGCGAAATTTCTCCGTAGGAATAAAAACCGTTGATAAGTGCTTTTTTGCCAAAAATATCTCTTACGATTTCTACTTCTTCGGCAACTCTTTCTCCTAGAACCATTTTTCTTCCTACACAGCTCACAATAATTCCCAGTTTAGGATCGGGGCTCATTTCAAGGCAGGCATTTGCTGCATCATTTGCCGCATCTATAAGGCGATCCAGGTTAGCTTTCATAAATCTTACATGGCTTCCTTCCGGCAAATCTCCCGCAAAGATCATCATGTTGTTTTTTTCATTAATTGAAAGAATGGTTCTTACTACGGGAGCAGAATCTTCATCAATTTTTAAGGATAGCGGAAAGAGCAGGGCAGAACTGGGAAGTTCTTCTGCATATTTTCCCAGATAACTCTTGTAAAGATCTAAAGCATTTTTATTGTCTATTTCTACGAGAATATTGTTCTGGGATTTGGTAACGGTTCTTTCCAGTCCGAAACTTTCCCATCCTCCGAATGAGGCATGAGCGAGTTCCAGTTTTTCACCATAAAAACCGATGGCAACGATTTTATTGCAGACAGGCGTTTTGTTAAGCCCTACAACGGTTTTCTCAAAACGATCTCCGTCACCCGCCAATCCGCCGGAAATTAAAACTCCTTCGGGACGTCCTTCATTGAGTCCTTTTACGAGTTGGCTTCCATTTACTTTACTTCCGTCCGACAGTACGAATACCCACTTTAGATTTTCGTGACAGAGTTTATCAATAAGAGTTTTACCAGCTTCATAACTGTTCTGAAAATCATTAATGTCAATCTGCTGTGTTTTTATATAGGAAGAAGAGAATTCAATGGCGGTAACTGTTACGGTTTCATCAAAAACTTCATTGCAGAAAATTTCTCCTGATGATGAAGACAGGGCAATTTCCGCGTTGGGAAATTTTGTTTTAATTACCTCAAAAAAATCAGAGTTTTCAAGGATATTCCGGCTGCCATATCCTAAAACAAGCTGAGCTTTATTATAGTCCAGATTTTCATTGTTTCTTTCAGATTTCCATATCCCGTCAGCAAAAAGTAGTTTAGCGACTTTCATGTATTATTTAGTTTTTTTAAGGTCTGTACTGTTGATAAGATTATAGACGGTAGATTTTCCGATGTCTAATATTTTAGCTGTTTTAATGACGTCATTATTGTTCTCTTTCAGGAAGTGAAGGATAATATCTGTCGTGTATTGTTTAAGCGTTTTTTGCTCAGAAAGAAAATTTTCAGATTCTTTTTCAAGGCTGTAAAAGCTAATGTCATCCGCAGTTATTTCGTTGCTTTCTGCCATTACGCAGGCAAGATCGATAACGGATTTCAGCTCTCGTATATTTCCCGGAAAGCTGTATTTCATGAGTTTTTTTCGCGCATCGGAAGCCAAAACCAGAGGTTTGATTTTGTTTTCTTTGGCAAAAAGATCTATAAAATGTTTGGCAAGAATTAAAGTGTCCTGATCTCTTTCTCTTAACGGAGGTAGTTCTATCGGAAGACCGATAACCCTGTAATAGAGATCTTCTCTGAAGTTTCCTTTTTTTACTTCATTTGCGAGATTTTTGTGGGTCGCAATAATGAGTCTTACGTCCAGTTTTATTTTCTGGGTTCCGCCGACTCTTGTAATTTCTCTTTCCTGCAGCGCGCGGAGAAGCTTGCTTTGAAGGTTGAGATCCAGTTCTGCGATCTCATCCAGAAAAATAGTTCCTCCGTTTGCCTGTTCAAATTTCCCGACCGATTTATCTGTTGCTCCTGTAAATGCTCCTTTTTCATGACCAAAAAATTCACTTTCCACCAGATCTTTAGGAATTGCTGCCATATTTACGGCAACAAAAGGTTTGTTTTTTCTGGAAGAATGATAATGTATTGCTCTTGCCACAACTTCTTTTCCGGTTCCTGTTTCTCCGGTTACAGAAACGTTGATGTTGGATTTCAGTGCTTTATTGATCTTTGAAAATATGTTTTTGATGGAATCGCTCTGTCCGATGATTGTTTTCTCAAAACTGTATTTTTTTTCGAGTTCATCTTTCAGTTCTTCCACTTCCTGTTTTAGCGAGATGTTTTCTCTCAGACGGATAATGGAGTTCCACAGAAGTTCTTTGGTGTGTTCGTTTTTTACGATGTAATCTTTTGCGCCCTGCTTCAGAAAATCAATGGCAACGGAAATGTTTTCCTGACCGCTGATTACAATGATCGGCAGATCCGGATAGAGTGTTTTGATCTGTTTAAAAAGATCGTCTCCCTGAATATCCGGTAAACCAAAGTCTATACAGATGATGTCAGGATTCCGGTAAAGCTCGGAAAGGCATTCTTTGCCGGAACTGTAAAGAAAAACTTCATAATCAGGATTAAGCTGAAGATGATATTTAAGCATTTCTCCGAAGAAGGGATCGTCATCCACAAGGAAAATTCTGACCATCATGATATTTGTTAAAAATTCTGATTAAAAGTAAAATTTTTTCTTTAAATAATGAAATATTTTAATTGATATATAATTTATAATGCTTTATTAATGGGTTTTTTGATTGTTTTGTGCTGGTTTGTTTGGGGTTATGTATTTTATGGGATAGTATTTAATAGATTATGAATGCTTGATAAATTTTAAATTTCTGATTAATAACAAGGATTGAATATTATTTAACGTGAATTCGGAGAAAAACATGAGGTGCTTAATGTCTAAAATTAATATTTTAGAATTGAACAAATACTAAA
>NZ_JACLCT010000054.1:0-21888 GCF_014218915.1 Chryseobacterium sp. C2(2020) | reverse complement strand
TTTCCCGAACTGGATAAATGCATAGATGGCAAGGACAACTAAATATAATTCAATATTTTAGCGTCGAGTTCACGTTAAGTAAATAAGCCAGTCCCAATCCCACAAAAACCATCGCCGCACTGAAAGGGAAAATATAACTCATCCCGTAAAGATCAGCAATTCCGCCAATCAGCGGTCCTGCAACACCAAGAGAAAGATCAATAAAAAGACCATATCCCGCCAAAGCGGAACCCTGATTGGATGAAGGCACGCTCTTAATCGCCACAACACCCAAAGCCGGAAAAATTAATGAAAACCCAAGCCCTGTAACGCCGGCTCCTACAAGAGCCATTTGTGAATTCGTGGCAAACGAAATAATTAAAAGCCCGATAGTTTCTACCAAAAGACAGATAATGGCGACTTTAATTCCTCCGTAATTATTGATTACATTATTGAAAACGAGTCTTCCTGCAACAAACAGTACCCCGAAACACTCAGACATAAAGCGCCGTTATTCCAGTGAAAATAGTTGTAATATAAAGTGATAAAAGTAGAAATACTCGCAAAACCAAGTCCTCCTAAAGCCAGACAAACGCCGAAAGGAGCCACTTTTCCCAAAACTTTCCAGAAAGACTGTGATTCCTTTATATTTGTATTGGTTTTATTATCTTTCGTTTTTGCAAAAAGAAACCCTAAAATTCCGAGAATAATCGAAAAAATTCCGATTCCGTATAAGCTGAATTCATGCTCAATCGTTACGCCCAGAGAAGCTCCGATTGCCAATGCGCCGTAACAGGCAACGCCGTTGTAGGAAATAATTTTTGCTGTATATTTTTCTCCGGCCGCCATAATTGCCCAGTTAATCGGACTTGCACCAATCATTCCTTCCGCGCAGCCTGTAAGAAGACGCGTGATGACCAAAAATGTTAAGCTTAACCACGGAGAAAATTTAAAATAATAAGCAATGATCAGGAAAATTCCCGTCAGCGAAAAACAGATCATGCTGAATAAAACGGCTGGTTTCGGACCTTTTCCGTCAATGATTTTTCCGGAATAAGCTCTCAGAAAAAATGTAGAAACATATTGAAGACTGATGACCAAACCTGCAATTACCAGACTGAATCCAAGACTTTTATTAATGAAAATAGGAAGTACCGAAAGCGATAATCCGATAATGAAATATCCTATAAAGGTAAAACTTACATAACTGATTAAAGACAGATTAACATTCTCCGACTTTTTTACCAAACCCTGCATGTGAAAATATTAAGCTGCAAAGTTACTTCATTAAAACAGTATGAAAGAGAAATTTAACTTAAAATCTGTTTAACCTTTTTTATTTAACCGCAAAAGTTATAGAAGATAAGCTGAAATTTTATTCAAAATTTAATAACGATAAATGAAAAAGGCAACAACAGCTTTAAAAATCTTCGATTTTTAGTCTTTTGAGAATTTTGATTATTCTAATTATTGCGGAATAATGTTCTTTTGCAACTTTTGTGGTTAATTTTGAAATTTGTTTAAACATTTTAAAAAACATAAATGTAACCATGTATTTTAAGGTTAAACTTCTCTGCGATTCTCTTTTCTCATAATTTGAATTATCTTTGTTTCTCAATAAATTCTTAGATTCTATGGAAAAAAGTAAATATCCGAATTTCAAGTTTACATGGATTGGCGGTCTTGTTTTACTGGCAGGATTGTTTTTCGGAACAATGGTGGTTTCGTCTTTTAATGTTTTCTGGATGTTTACTTTCAAAGAAAATCTACAGTACAGAGACTGGTTTTTTATGATTACCAATGCCGCAGGATTTCTTACGGCTATTGCTTTTTTTGATTTTTTCATCGTGAGAAGAACAACAGGAATGAAGCTGAATTTCAATTTTTCTCCCACTAATTTTTCTACTTATCTCCTGATTTTTCCAATGATGATCGGGATGATGTTTATTGCAGAATTTATTACCGCCCAGATTCCTACAACGGGACCTTTTTTCGGGAAATATTACGATTTTTTTACCCAGATGATGGAAAAACTTACCGATGATCCGGTTGTGATGATCATTACTGCCGTTATCTGTGCGCCTATTTTTGAAGAAATTATTTTCAGGGGAATTATCCAGAAAGGATTGATGAATAAAGGCGTTGAACCAAAAATGGCAATTGTTTTTGCTTCAGTAATCTTTGGTGCGGTTCACGGAAATCCGTGGCAGTTTGTGGGAGCAGTTCTGTTAGGATGCGTTCTGGGATTGGTATATTACAAAACAAAATCTCTGCTTTTACCAATGCTTTTGCATGGTTTTAATAATTTATGTTCCACCTTATTAATCACTTATGTAAAAACGGAAAGCTTCGCAGATGCTTTTAAAGTTTCGGAATGGATCATACTGATGACAGGAATTGCACTTTTCTCCTTGTTTTATTTTCTTTTTATGAAAAAATACAAAGTGCATTATTCTGAAATTTAAATCTAAACACGAATGGCACTAAATTTTTACACACTAATTTCACTAATATCATTGGTGTTATTCATGATGATGATTTGAGGTTTAAACAAAATAGAAATTAAATAAATGAAATTGAATATGGAATTACTGGTAGCAACGCACAACATACATAAGAAAGAAGAAATTCAGCAGATTTTAGGCGATGAATTTGTCGTTAAAAGTCTTGCCGATTACGATCTTCATGAAGAAATCGTAGAAGACGGAGATTCTTTCAATGCCAATGCGTTAATTAAGGCAAAATACTGCTTCGAAAAAACAGGAATTCCAAGTTTGGGCGACGACAGCGGACTGGTTGTAGAATCTCTGGACGGAAGACCCGGGATTTTTTCCGCGCGTTATGCAGGAAATCATGATTTTGCCAAAAATATCGAAAAAGTTTTGGGCGAAATGGAAGGTATTGAAAACAGAAAAGCGTATTTCATTACTGTTTTATGCTACTATGACGAAAACGGAGCCAAATATTTCGACGGAAGGGTTCACGGAAATTTACTGAAAGAAAATAAAGGTTTCAAAGGGTTCGGCTACGATCCGATCTTCGTTCCGGAAGGGTACGAAATGACTTTTGCTGAAATGGAACCGCAGGATAAAAATAAAATCAGCCACAGAAAACAGGCTTTGGATCTATTTTTGGATTTCCTGAAAGGAAAAGAGTAGTTTGAGGTTGAAGTTGAGGTTAAGAGGTATGGTGAAAACAGAAATCGGAATTTAACATGAGTTTGTGATAAGAAGTGAATTTAAATAATTGATTTACAGTATTGTATTGATTTATCGCAAAGAAAAACAAAAGATTTTTCTACTTATTGAAAGTTGGTAGGCTAAACAAAGGCACTTCGTTTATATAAAAAAGACAAAAAATGGTATTACTTTTATAAGTTTTACGCCTTTGTATATCTTAAAAGCTGATAATTAATCTCTTTGTTTAACCTTGCGGTTAAGAAGACTTATCCCGAACTCAGGTGAATTTAGATATTTTAATTGGTTTCAATATGTAATTTTAATCTCAGCCTAAATCTTAGTCTTAACCTAAATCCGTACATTTGTCACCTTAATAAACCATCGATTTGAGTACTTATTTAACGATATTAGGCTTTAATTCAGCAATTCCTACGGTGAATTCTTCTCCTACCGCGCAGTTTCTGGAGATGGAAGAACGGTCTTTCCTCATCGATTGCGGGGAAGGAACGCAGGTACAGTTGAGAAAAGCCAAAGCAAAATTTTCGAAGATCAATCATATATTTATTTCTCATCTTCACGGAGATCACTGTTTTGGTTTACCGGGGCTTATTGCTTCCTTCAGACTTTTGGGAAGAGAAACGCCGCTTCACGTTTATGGTCCGAAAGGAATTAAGAAAATGCTGGAAACTATTTTCACGATTACAGAAACACACCGTGGTTTTGAAGTGGTTTATCATGAACTGGATAAAGATTATTCAGAGAAAATTTACGAAGACAACAGGGTAGAAGTGTACACCATTCCTTTGGATCACAGAATATACTGCAACGGATATTTATTTAAAGAAAAACCAAAAGACAGGCATCTGAACATGAAGGAAATCGCAAAGTACAGCGAAATAGAAACCTGTGATTATCACAATATAAAAGCCGGAAAAGATTTTGTTTTAAGCGATGGATACGTTCTTAAAAATGAAATTCTTACCGTAGAACCTGCACCTTCTGTATCTTACGCCTTTTGCAGCGATACAAGATATCTGGAAAGTGTAATCCCGATCATTAAAAATGTAACCGTGCTTTATCATGAATCTACATTTCTTCACGATTTGAAGGAAATGGCAGATTATACAGGGCATACAACTGCTCTGGAAGCTGCAACGGTAGCCAGAAAAGCAGAAGTCGGAAAACTGATCTTAGGACATTTTTCCAACCGATACGGAGATCTTACCGTATTTACCGATGAAGCAAGAACTGTTTTTCCCAATACTTTCTTACCGAAAGCACTGGAACCTGTAAAAATTTAAAAAATAATGTTGAAGTTTGAAGAACTGAAAATCTTCTTAGATGAAAAGGCAGATCAGTACAATGATCCTGAATTTATAGAAAATGATCCGATCCAGATTCCGCATCGTTTTTCTCTGAAACAGGATATTGAAATTGCAGGATTTCTGGCGGCGACAATTTCATGGGGAAACAGAAAGGCGATCATTAAATCGGCGGAAAAAATGCTCGATATTATGGGAAATTCACCCTATGATTTTGTTTTGAATCATTCGGAAAAAGATTTGAAATTTCTTGAAGGCAAAAGCGTTCACAGAACTTTTAACGGAGAAGATTTTGCTTATTTTATTAAGCAGTTTAACAGAATTTATACGGAGAATGAGAGTCTGGAGGATTTATTCACAGTAAATGATTCTGAAATTAATTTTTCTCATGCGATTGAACGTTTCAGAACACAGTTTCTGGGAACAGAAAAGCACAGAACACATAAACACGTAAGTTCGCCGTATAAAAATTCTTCCACCAAAAGAATTATCATGTTTCTGCGCTGGATGGTGCGTAACGACAGGCGTGGTGTAGATTTTGGTCTTTGGGAAAACACAGATCCGAAATATCTTTCGATTCCGTTGGATGTACATACCGGAAATATTTCAAGGAAACTGGGGCTGATTACCAGAACGCAGAACGACTGGAAAACCGTGGAAGAATTAGATCTTATCATTCGTAAATTTGATGAAAAAGATCCTGCAAAATATGATTTTGCACTGTTTGGATTAGGAGTTACCAAGGAATTAATTTAAAATTGAAACGCAATGAAAAAGAACGAAGAAAAAATTGAAGTATTAGAAAGGATTGCCAACGGAATTACATGGTGGATCGGTTCTATTCCGTCGCTCATTGCGCATACCCTGTTTTTTTTGATTTCTTTTCTTCTGCCGGTTCTTGATATTGTAGAATTTGATAAAATGCTGCTGATTCTTACCACAGTGGTTTCTTTAGAGGCAATTTATCTTGCCATTTTCATCCAGATGTCGGTGAATAAAAGTCATGAAAAGATTGAAGACATTCAGGAAGATATCGAGGAGATCAGTGAAGATATTGAAGATATTCAGGAAGATATTGAAGAGATCAGCGAGGATATCGAAGAAATTAATGAAGATATTGAGGATATTCAGGAAGATATTGAAGAAATTAATGAGGAAGAAGGTGAAGAAGACCATAATGAGCGCGCCAAAAATGTAATGCTGAAAAGCAATGTAAGTTCCAACAAAAATGAAATTAAAGCACTGAAAGATAAAATCTCAGAATTGCAGAATATGATTGATGAACTGAAAAAAGATTAGTTAATCAACAGATATAATTGTTGAAATAGTAAAAATTCATACAAAAAGACTGATAATTTTATCAGTCTTTTTTATTAATTCAGATAGAATATCTGTTATTTCTGTAATTTTAAAATATTTTAGGTTATTTGTAGCATAACGCTTATTTTTTGTTCTGATTTTAGCTAATAATTTAGTATTTTTGAACAAACAACAACAAAATGTTAAATTATAGATTAAAAAACTACTATTTCTTTTTAGTGTTGCTTCTGGTTTCGGGTTCCGTTTTTGCCCAAAAAGCATCAAGAAAACCAATCAAAGAAAAGCATACTAATTCGAGTTTAAAGTCGGGTGCATTTATAGATGTTAATGTCGCTTCCTATGCGCCATCATCTTATAATATAGAACAGCTTGTTAAAAATATCCTTATTACAGGCGGTTCAAGTTGTGCTGTTGCCAATGTTACCAACGTCACTGTTTCTCCCAATCAGCCCGCAACAGACACCGAAAGAGCTTGGGGATATTTTCATAAAGGAACTACCGCTTTTCCGTTTACGGATGGTGTTGTATTGGTAACTGGAAAAGCCCGAAGAGCGGGAAATGTTTTGGAAACAGGATTAGGTGACACTGTTCCCGGATCCACCGTTAGTGATCCGGATCTTGTTACGGCAATTAATCCTCTGGCTCCGTTAAAAGATGCCGTTTTTATTGAATTCGACTTCGTTCCCAACAATACTCAGGTAAAATTCAATTATATTTTTGCTTCAGAAGAATATACCTCAGATTTCCCTTGTGGAGTTTATTCCGATGGTTTTGCTTTATTACTGAAAAAAGTAGGGGATCCTACTTATACCAATATGGCAATTTTACCGGGAACAGCGGGACCTGTAAGCGTTACCAATATTGTTCCTTCCGGTAACGGGTTCTCATGCGGACCTATTAACGAAGCTTACTTCGGAGGAATGAACACTTCAAATATCGAAACGAATTTCAATGGAAGAACAATTCCTTTAACGGCAACCGCAACGGTAATTCCGGGGCAGACCTATCATTTTAAAATGGTTTTGGCAGATGCTTCCGACAGTGGTTTTGATTCTGCCGTTTTTCTTCAGGGAGGATCTTTTGATATCGGAATGACCATTGTAGACGGCAGCGGAAATCCTTTAACGACGGTGAATATGTGTGATAATACGCCGCAAACTCTTACTGCACAGATTGCTGCTGTTCCGGGAATGACTTTCCAATGGTACAAAGACGGTGTTGCAATTGCAGGGGCAACCAATGCGACCTATATCGCTACATCACCCGGTGTGTATGAGGTAAGAACATTTGTGGGCGGAACCAATTGCCAGACAGCTACCGTTACCATTGTAGGCGGAACAACGCCACCTGCACAGAATGCTACTTTAAAACTCTGTACAACACCATCTTTGGCAACATTTAATTTAAATGATGCAACGCCGCAGATTACAACTTCCACTACGGCTATTGTTCGTTATTATGTGAATCAGGCAGATGCTGTTGCTCAGAATGCAAACTATCTTACGGCGGCGCAAATGGCAAGTTACAACGGAACAGACGGACAGGTTTTGTATGTCGTTGTTTCCAACGGAGCTTTCTGTAGCAAAACGGTAACTTTAACTTTAAGAAAAGAAGCAACGCCTGTTGCACAGCTTACGGCAACAAAAGTAAGAATCTGCTTAGGCGAATCTACAACCTTAACAGCTTCGAACGGAGCAACCTATCAATGGACGAATTTATCGGGAACCGGAGCTACACAAACGGTTTCTCCAACCCAGACTACAACATATTCTGTTTATGCCATCGGAACACAAGGATGTAAATCTCTACAGCCTGCATCCGTTACTATAGAAGTTGTTCCGGCTATTAAATCAACACTTTCCGGTGGAATGATCTGTCAGGGAGATGTTATTAATTTAGACGCAGGAGCAGGCCCGAACTATACATATCTGTGGAGTAATGGAGCAACATCTCAGACGATTTCTGTAGGAACTCCGGGAACATACAGTGTAACCATTACCAATGGAGTGTGTTCAAAGGTCTTTACAACACAGGTTATTCAGGCGGTTATTCCGGAAGTTATTAATGTTAACTATAACGAAAACGGAACCATGGTTATTACGGCAAGTAATCCAAGCAATGGGGTTTTGGAATATTCTGTTGATAATGGTTTAACATGGCAAAATTCAAATACATTTACCAATGTGCCGAGAAATACAGTTATTGCCATTAGAGTAAGAGTGAAGAATACAAGCTGTGTAGGCTTCCTTGAATATTTTACATTCGTGATGCAGAACGTTATTACGCCAAACGGAGATAACATTAACGACATCATCGATTTCCGAATCGTGAATAAAAACAAAGACTTTAAAGCCTCTATTTTCGACCGTTACGGAAGAGAGGTTTACAGAGAAAGCAGCTTACAGCCTTATTGGGACGGATATTTTCAGGGTAAACGACTGAACACTTCATCCTACTGGTATCAGGTAAGTTTTGAAGATCCTGCAAGTAAAAAGCCGGTCGTAAAAACAGGATGGATTTTATTGAAAAATTTTGAATAATTTAATCACAATAGAAAAGACCAACAATTTGTTGGTCTTTTTTTCGTTTCAGAGATAATTGAAATTACTTTTTTTACAGGATATTTAATTATATAAGTGATAATGTAATTAGTACCGAATTGAAATTCAATTGAAAAAAATAGTATTTTTGTTTAAAATAATATAAAATGTTAAATAGGAGGACAAAAAATTTATTTTTGGCTTTGCTTTTGGTTTTTGTAGGGAGTTTCGTTAATGCACAGAAAGGCAGAGACGGAAAAGGAGTTGTGAGCAGACAAACCCCTGAAAACATGAAAGCCGGAGCTTTTATAGATGTAAATACAGCCGCTTATCCGGAATCTTCATACAGTATCACACAATTGGTAAAAGATGTCCTCATTAGTGGAGGATCTGCATGTTCTGCTGCGAATGTAACGAATGTGTCTGTTTCTCCTAATTTAGCAGTGACAGACCAAAACAGAAGCTGGGGATATTTTAATAAAGCAACCACCAATTTCCCTTTTGCCAAAGGAATTGTTCTTACAACAGGATATGCAAGAAAAGCTGGAAATGATCTTCAGGGAACTTTAAGTGACGGTTTAGGTTCCGGAGGAGATGCAGATTTGGCGGCGGCTCTTGGAGTTCCTAACAATCAGCTTAACGATGCGACTTACATCGAATTCGATTTTGTTCCGGCTTCTACGAAAGTTACTTTCAGATATTTATTCGCTTCAAAAGAATATCAGACAAACTTCCCATGTACCATCAGCGATGGTTTTGCGCTTTTATTAAGAAAAGTAGGGGATCCTTATACCAATCTTGCTGTTTTGCCGGGAGGAGCAGGTCCTGTAAGTGTAACGAATATTCACCCTTCCACACAATATCAGACGGGTGCTCCATTGGCTTGCGGAGCTGCAAACGTATCGTATTTCGGAGGATATAATATTCCTCAGATCGAAACGAACTTTAACGGACGTACTGTTCCGTTAACGGCAACAGCGACAGTAATTCCGGGTCAGACTTATCATTTTAAAATGGTTTTGGCAGATTATCAGGATGCCAATTTTGATTCTGCGGTATTTCTTGAAGCAGGATCTTTCGACATTGGTGTGCAGTTATTAGATCCGGCAGGAGTTACGCTTCCTTCCTCCATCAACGTCTGTGATAATACTCCGCAGACATTCACTGCGTCAGTTCAGGGAGGTGGAGCTACTTATCAATGGTATTTGGGAACAAACCCGATTCCGGGAGCAACTAATGCTTCTTATACAGCTACACAGCCGGGAGTATATTCAGTTCAGGTGTTTTTGCCTGGTAATACCTGTCCGGGAACGGCTTCCATCACTGTAGTGGGAGGAACTTCACCTACAGTTCAGAATGCGTCTCTCATTTCGTGTTACACGCAGGGAAATGCCACTTTTAACTTAACATCAGCACAACCTTCAATCAGTACAACACCGGGAGCAACATTTGCTTATTATGTGAATCAGGCAGATGCGGTTGCAGGAAACGGAAATACGATTGCGAATCCGACCGCCTTTTCAAGTCCGGGACAGACGGTGTATGTTTCAGTTAAAAACGGATTTTGTTCCAAAGTTGCAGAATTACAATTGATAAAAGCACCTCAGATTACGGCAACTATTGCTACACCGGGAGTGTTAACATGTACGAATTCACAGGTTACGTTAAATGCTTCGAGTTCAGTATATCCTACAGGTTCTACATTTAGCTGGACAACTACCAACGGAAATATTGTTTCAGGAGCAAATACCTTAAATCCTGTTGTAAATACCGCGGGAACGTATACTTTAACCATATCTAATATATATCAGCCGGGAAATGTTAGCTGTACCGGAACAGCGAATGTAACCGTTACGGGAGACAGTGCACCGCCAACTACTGGATTAACGGCTTCAAAAGTTCTAATCTGTTCAGGAGAATCGGTAACTTTAACGGCTTCCGGCGGGGCTACTTACAATTGGGTTGGTCTTCCGGGGAATGGAGCGACACAAACTGTTTCTCCTACGACGACCACGACGTATACGGTTACTGCAGTGGGAGCGAACGGATGTGTTTCTGCTACTCCTGCAACGATTACGATACAGGTGACTCAGCCAATTACCGTTCAGAATGCTACTTTATTAAAATGTTATCAGAACGGAGGAATTAATTATAATTTAACGGAAGCACAGCCACAGATTACAACAGCACCGGGAGTTACTTTTGCCTATTATCTGAATGCTGCGGATGCCAATGCCGGAAATACAAATACAATTGCCAATCCTGCATCTTTCAACAGTGCGGGAGGACAGACTATCTATGTTTTGGTGACAAACGGAGGATGTAAAAATGTGGTAACTTTACAGCTTTTGTCTACTCCTCAAACAACTTTAACTATTAATCCGCCGCAGCAGATTACCTGTACCACTCCTCAGGTTACATTGAATGCTTCATCTTCTGTAATTCCTGCAGGATCTACCATTACATGGACCGCAACCGGTGGTGGAAATATTGTTTCTGGAGCTAATACATTAACTCCGGTGGTAAACGCGGGTGGAGTATATACTTTAACGGTAACCAATATCAATCAGCCCGGAAATGTAAACTGTACGTATACTTCAAACGTTACGGTAACACAAAATACAACTGCTCCTGTAACTACTGTAACTTCTACGGCATTACAGATATGTTCCGGAGAGTCTGTTACTTTAACGGCTTCCGGAGGTGCAACCTATAATTGGACAGGTCTTACAGGAAATGGAAATACACAGGTAGTTTCTCCTACTTCTACAACTACTTACACCGTTTTTGCTGTGGGTGCCAATGGATGTGTTTCAGCGACTCCTGCTACCATTACAATAATCGTGGCTCCTCCTGTAGCAGTTTTAACAGCTTCCCAAATGAAAATATGCGCGGGTGAATCTGTAACTTTAACAGCAACCGGTGGCGTTACTTACGAATGGGTAGGTTTACCGGGTAACGGAAGTACACAAATTGTATCTCCGACGACTACAACTACCTATTCTGTTTTTGCTTTAGGCGGAAACGGATGTAAAGTGGCTAATCCTACTTCAATTACCATTCAGGTTGTCCCTGCAATTGTTTCTACTCTGAAAGATGTTAATGTTTGTGCGGGAGATTCAGGAATTTTAGATGCAGGTTCAGGAACAAATTATACGTATGTATGGAATACAGGAGCAACAACGCAAACGATCTCCGTAAGTACACCGGGAACTTATACGGTAACGATAAGTAATGGGGTTTGTTCTAAGGTATTTTCTGCACAGCTTATCAATCCTACATTGCCGCAGTTTACAAATATTTCCTACGAGAACCATATTTTAACACTGTCTACGACAAATCCGACAGGCGGAACTCTGGAATATTCTGCTGATAATGGTTTTAGCTGGCAGACTTCCAATGTATTTACTAATATTTTGGATAATACGAATTATAATCTTCAGGTAAGAGTGAAAGATGCGAAATGTAGCACTTCAATATCTTTCTTTACTTTCGTTGTTATCAATGCCATTACTCCGAATTCTGACGGTAAAAACGATATTGTAGATTTTACGGGAATCAGCACATATAATAATTTTGCAGCCTCTATTTTCGACAGATACGGACAGGAAGTATTTAAAGCATCCAAAAACCAGACTTTCTGGAACGGAATGTTGCGGGGAAGTTTAGTGTTGCCAACTGCTACTTACTGGTACAGAGTACAATGGGAAAATCCCGCCAGTAAAAAACTCGAGCAGAGAAGCGGATGGATTTTACTGAAAAACAGAAATTAAAAGATATTAAAATTGAAAACCTTTCTTATGAAAGGTTTTTTTGCTTTTTTAGCATAAAAATGCCAAATAAATGTGTGGTATATTCAAAAAAAAATTAAATTTGTTAAAACAAAAATATTATGAAGAGATATCTACTATTGTTTTCTTTATTCGCGGTCTCCTCATCGAGTCTCTTTTATTCACAAAAAAATACAAACAGAAAGCCTCAGCAAGAAAAGGCTTCCTCTCTTACAATGAAAGCGGGTGCTTTTATTGATGTGAATACTCCTACATATCCTGCATCAGCTTATACCCCTTTGCAGCTGGTAAAAGATGTGTTGATTTCATCAGGAACCAATTCCTGTGTTACACCTAACGTTTCCAACGTGCAGGTGAGCCCGAATCTTCCGGCAACGAATGCAAACAGATCTTGGGGATATTTCAACAGAGGAACAACCAGTTTTCCTTTCAAGGATGGTATTGTTCTTTCTACGGGATATGCTCAGAAAGCCGGAAACAGCTATATTAGCTCTACTTTAGGAGATGATTTGCCGACGGGTAGTGATCCGGATCTTGTTGCGGCAACGAATCCTTCTGCAACACTTAATGATGCCGTTATTCTGGAGTTTGATTTCGTGCCTACTTCCAGTCAGGTGAAATTTAATTACCTTTTTGCTTCTGAAGAATATACAGGAACTTTCCCTTGTAGCTTCTCAGATGCATTTGCTTTATTATTAAAACCTGTAGCCGGCGGACCTTATGTTAACATGGCTGTATTACCGGCTCCGGGAACAGGACCGGTGAGTGTAACCAATATTCACCCGCAAAACAGTTTTGCGGGAACCAATATGGGATGCGGTGCTCCAAACGTTGCCTTTTTTGGAGGGTACAATACTGCTAATATAGAAACCAACTTTAACGGAAGAACTGTTCCTTTACAGGCAACCGCTACAGTAGTTCCAGGACAGGCATACCACTTTAAAATGGTTTTGGCAGATGCTATAGACAGCAGCTATGATTCTGCAGTATTTTTAGATGGTGGATCTTTCAATATTGGAGTAGAATTATTAGATCCTTCCGGAGCAACATTACCGGAGCAAATTAATGTATGCGACAATGTTCCTCAAGTAATTACTGCATCGGTTAGTGATCCGAATATGACGTATCAGTGGTTCTTCAACGGAGTTGCAATTCCGGGAGCTACCTCTCCTACGATTACAGCAACACAGCCGGGGAATTACGAAATTCAGGTTTCATTCCCTGGAAGTCCTTGTCCGGGTAAAGCCAATATCAAAATAAACGGAGGAACAACACCAGCCGCAGTAGATGCGACATTACTGCTCTGTACAACTCCGGATGTCACCTGGTTTGATCTTACCAATTCAATGGCGTCAATCAGTACAACGCCGGGTGCAGTATTCTATTTTTATGTAAATCAGGCAGATGCAATTGCCCAGAACAATAATTACATTCAGGATATTCTTCACTACAATGGTAATGATGGACAGATTCTTTATGTCGTGGTATCGAATGGAGGTTTCTGTAGTAAAATGGTAAAATTAACATTATCAAAAGAGGCGACTCCTGTTGCAAGTGTTGTGGCATCGAAAATTAAAGTCTGTCCGGGAACGGTAGTAGATCTTACGGCAACCGGCGGAGTAACTTATCAGTGGGCAAACTTCTCAGGAACAGGCAATACCCAAAGTGCAACAGTTTACAATACAACAACGTTCTCTGTATATGCATTGGGAACAAAAGGATGTAAATCTTTACAGCCTGCAAAAATCACCGTTGAGGTAGTTCCGGAAATCACTTCGACATTAATGGATGTAGAAATGTGTCAGGGAGACAGAGTAACTTTAGACGCAGGAGCAGGACCGAATTACACTTATCTGTGGAGTACAGGTGCGGTGACCAGAACAATAGAAGTAGACCAGTTGGGTATTTATTCTGTAACCATTAAAAACGGATTTTGTCAGGAAACTTTCACTGCAAAAGTGATGGCAGCAGCTTCTCCGTTTGTTTCTAATATTGATTACAGCAACAATACGTTAACAATTACTGCGCAGGTTCCTATGATCAATAATATTCCTCAGACAGCAGAATATTCTGTGGACGGTGGTATTTCATGGCAGCAGTCTAATGTATTTACAGGACTTTCCAACAATACCCACTACGACATTCAGGTAAGAACTGTAGGAACACATTGTGTAGGAGCTTTAGAATTCTTCACACTGAATATTGCAAATATGATTACTCCAAATCAGGATGGTGTTAATGATACATTGGATCTTACAGCTCTTGGAAACTTTAATAACTTCACCGGTTCTGTGTATGACAGATATGGTTCAGAATTATTCAGATTCTCGAAAGAAAACCCAATCTGGAACGGAACTTTAGGAGGCAAAAAGCTGCCAACTGCAACGTACTGGTATAAATTTAACTTCCAGTATCCGAAATCAAAAACAAGCATGAGCCAGTCTGGCTGGATTATGTTGAAAAACAGAGAATAAAAAATCAATCGATAATGCAAAATGAAAGCCCTTCAAGAAATTGAGGGGCTTTTTTTAGGATAAATTAAGTTATTGCTCTTCTTAACTTTTTTACTACACACTTTCTTTCCAGAGCTTTGTAAATGAAATGAAATCTGCCACGCTGAGTTCTTCTGCTCTTTTATCCATAAATTCATGGGTTTTTAAAGCTTCCGGAATATTTAAAATTTTTAAGGCATTCGACAGCTTTTTTCTTCTCTGGTTAAAACCTGCCTTTACGATCTGTTTAAACAATACCTCATTTCCTGCCAAACCTTCTTTAGGATTTCTGGTGATTCTGATAACGCCGGATTTTACTTTGGGCGGCGGATTGAAGACGTTTTCATGAACGGTAAACAAATACGAAGTATCATAATAAGCCTGAATCAGGACAGAGAGAATTCCGTAATCTTTCGTTCTTGGAACGGCGGCTGTTCTTTCCGCTACTTCTTTCTGAAACATTCCCACCATTTCCGGGATCAGCTCATAATGATCGATAATCTGGAACAAGATCTGGGAAGAAATGTTGTAAGGAAAATTTCCGATAATGGCAATCTGCTCTCCGTTGGTAAACTGAAAATCCTGTTTCAGAAAATCTCCCACAAAAGTTTCTTCAGTTACTTTAGAATAGTTTTCCTTTAAATATTCTATGGATTCTTTATCGATTTCTGCAAGGTAAATCTGCTGTTCTTTTTCCAGCAGATATTTAGTGAGAACTCCCATTCCGGGACCCACTTCCATTACCTTATTGTAGCCCTCAAAACTCAGACCTTCCACGATTTTTCTTGCGATGTTTTCATCTGTCAGAAAGTGCTGACCAAGATGCTTTTTTGCTTTTACACTCAATGTTTTTTATGATTTTATTAACAGTGATTTTCTCTTTTTCGTTCCCAAATTTCGGAAGATTTTTTCTATTTTAGCCAAAAATTTTAATATTAATGGCTAAATCTGTAGATGAATTTAATAAGAAAAGGCTTAGGTCTAGCAATATTACAGTAGTAATAAGTATTGCCTTAGTGTTATTTTTGTTGGGATTAATGGGACTTATTTTAATCAATGCCCAGAAATATTCCGACTATATCAAGGAGCAGCTTGTGGTAAATGCTTACTTTGACGAAAACTATGATGCAAAGGATTCTGTAAAAATTGCGAAAATGGAAGCTGAGGTTTTCAAAGAAATTCAGACACTGGCTCCGGTAAAGAAAGCAACGTATATTACCAGAGAAATGGCTTCCAAAGAAGCTAAAAAAGCAATGGGAATTGATACGGATGCGCTTTTCGAAGAAAATATTTTCCCTTCATCTGTAGAAATTGCCCTAAAACCGGAATATGTAGATCCGGCAAAGATCGATGAAGCCATTAAAGCCATTAAAGCCGTTCCGGGAATTATCGACGTAAAGAACGACAGTACTTTAATGGTCGATGTGTACAACAACCTGAGCAGAATTCTGAAATGGATCTTAGGATTTTCCATCCTGTTTTTAATTCTGGCGGTTGTATTAATTAACAACTCCATCCGTCTGAAAATATTCTCCAAGAGATTTATTATTAAAACCATGCAGCTTGTAGGAGCGAAGAGAAGATTCATCCTGAAACCTTTCATCATCGAAGCGGTAGTTTTAGGGGCAATTGGTTCTGCAATCGGACTTCTGGTTCTTTTCGGAGCATGGTATTACTTTACAAGCCAGATCGGATCTGCCTTTGTACAGGACAACAACCAATACTTCTGGCTGGTTCTGTTGGTATTCGGAGTAGGAATTTTTATTACGGTTTTAAGTACGATTGTAGCTACCTGGAGATTCTTAAGATCAAACGTTGACGACTTATATTACTCTTAAAAATGAGCAAAAAAACAAATAAATTTTCCGCAGATAACTTCGGGAAAGAAACAACCGAAGTTCCAAAGGAGAACACTTTTTACTTTGGAAAAGAAAACTTTAAATGGATGTTGATCGGCTTGGCATTCATCGTGGTAGGGTTTCTTCTGATGATGGGAGCCGATGCCAATACCGTAGACGGAAAATACGATCCGAACTCATGGAATGAAGGTATTTTTTCTATCCGAAGAATCAGGATTGCGCCATTATTTGTGGTGATTGGTTTCGGAATCGAAGTATACGCGATTTTAAAAAGAAAGTAGAAATAAATTTTATTTGAAGATTAAGAAATTCGGAAATTTAGATCAGTCTAAATCTCTTGGTTTCTTAATCTTTTAATTTTGGATAAATTATGGATTTAATCAAAGCAATTATTATTGCGATCATTGAAGGCTTAACAGAGTATCTGCCCATTTCGTCAACTGCACATATGGGCTTTACGGCAAATTTGCTGGGACTTGAAGAAACCGAATTTTTAAAAATGTTTCAGGTTTCCATACAGTTTGGGGCAATCCTTTCTGTGGTTGTGGCATACTGGAAAAAGTTTTTTGATCTGAAAAATTTGCAGTTTTATTTTAAACTTGCTTTTGCAGTGGTTCCGGCTTTGGTTTTAGGGTATTTATTTGATGATAAAATTGAAGCGGTTTTAGGAAATCAGATCGCTATTTCTTCAGTTCTGGTTCTTGGAGGTGTTGTTTTACTGTTTGCCGATACATGGTTCAAAAATCCAAAAATCGATGATGAAAAAGGCATTACCATTAAAAAAGCGGTAACGATTGGTTTTTGGCAGTGTCTTGCAATGATGCCGGGAACGAGCAGAAGTGCAGCTTCCATTATCGGAGGTATGACACAGGGACTGACAAGAAAAGCAGCGGCAGAATTTTCATTCTTTTTGGCGGTTCCTACCATGTTGGCGGTAACGGTATATTCGGTTTTTGTAAAAACATGGGGCAAAGAAACACCTAATCCGCAGAAAGGTTATGAAATGATTATGGAATCTCAGGATCACATCATGATTTTCATCGTAGGAAATGTTGTTGCATTTATCGTTGCATTAATCGCCATCAAAGCATTCATCGGAGTTTTGAATAAATATGGTTTCAAACCTTGGGGTTGGTATCGTATTTTCGTAGGAATTGCCTTGCTGATTTATTTTTATTTCTTTAAATAATTTAAGCTAAAAAATATAAACAGTAATACTAAAAAATTACTCATTACCAATTACTCATTACTCATATCCATGACCGCTGAAGATCTACAATCTGGACACATATTTTTATTAGACAAACCCTTGGACTGGACTTCTTTTCAGGCGGTCAATAAAATGAAATATAAACTCAAAAGAGAGTTTGATTTACCCAAAAAATTCAAAATTGGTCACGCAGGAACTTTAGATCCGAGAGCAACGGGACTGCTCATTGTCTGCTGTGGCAAATTCACCAAAAAAATTCCTGAAATTCAGGATGCCCCAAAAGAATACTGGACCGAAATAAAAATCGGCGCACAGACAGAATCGTACGATACCGAAAAGCCCGAAATTCTGCATCAGGATATTTCGCAGATTACAGAAGAGCAGATTAAAACCGCTTTAGAAAAATTTGTTGGAGAAATCGATCAGACTCCGCCTGTTTTTTCGGCGATAAAAATTGAGGGAAAAAGAGCGTATGATCTTGCCAGAGCAGGAGAGGAGGTGGAAATGAAATCCCGTAAAACCACGATTTTTTATATTGATGATGTAAAGATCGATCTTCCTCTCGTAAGTTTTACGGTGGGTTGCTCGAAAGGGACTTACATTCGCAGTTTAGCTTATGATATCGGACAGGAGTTGGGTGTTGGAGCGTATTTAACGCAATTAAGACGGACAAAAATCGGAGAATACAAAATTGAAGATGCCACGTCAGACTTTTTGGAAAATGATTTTAGATTTAACGAGTCATAAAAAGAAATTTCTTTATTGATGAATACAGTCTGAAAAATAGTATGGAAAAAACAAGAATTAACAAATATTTATCAGAAGTAGGATACTGCTCGAGAAGAGCAGCAGACAAACTTTTGGAGGAAGGAAGAATCACCATTAATGGTAAAGTTCCGGAAATGGGAACAAAGGTTTCCGATGAAGACATGATTGAAGTAGACGGAAAACCGATTCGTGAACCGGAAGAAAACCATGTTTATATTGCTTTTAATAAACCTGTAGGAATCGTTTGTACCACTGATACAAAACGTGAGAAAAATAATATCATCGATTATATTAATCATCCCAAAAGAATTTTTCCGATCGGAAGACTCGATAAACCAAGCGAAGGATTGATTCTTTTAACCAGCGATGGCGATATAGTAAATAAAATTCTAAGATCCCGAAACAACCACGGAAAAGAATATATTGTAAGAGTTGATAAACCAATTACGCCCAAATTTCTGGATAAAATGCGAAACGGAGTTCCGATTTTAGATACCGTCACTAAAAAATGCGAGGTAGAAAAAATTGATGAAATGAATTTCCGTATCGTTCTTACGCAGGGACTGAACCGACAGATCCGAAGAATGTGCGAATATTTAGGCTACGAAGTAAAGAAACTGAAACGGATCAGGGTTTTAAATATCAAGCTCGATCTTCCGATCGGGAAATGGAGAGATCTTACGAAGGAAGAACTTTCTGCTTTACAAAAACTGGTTGAAGGTTCCAGTAAAACATACGATTAAAAATAATAGAGATGCCGGATTGCGCGTCTCTTTTTTTAATATTTCCCATATGTTTATACAGCATTTTTGTCATTCTGACAGAGAATGAAGGGACGCGAACGAAGTGCAAAAAATCTCAAAAAGTTTTGTTTCATCTCTCGCAGATTTTACAGATTGCGCAGATTTAATTGATAAATTTAAATTAATTAACTGAGTTCGGGATAAGTCTTCTTAACCGCAAGGTTAAACAAAGAGATTCAATTATCAGGAATTCAGCTTTTAAGATATACAAAGGCGTAAAACTTATCAAAGTAATACCATTTTTGTATTTTTTAAATAAACGAAGTGCCTTTGTTTAGCTTACCAACTTTCAATAAGTAAAAAAATCTTTTGTTTTTCTTTGCTATAAATTAATATAATGCGATAAGTCAATTATTTAATTTTTTTTCTTATCCCGAACTGAGGTTAATTAAAAAGAGGTATCTTGTTAATTTTAAATACAATATTTTAATGTTCTGCTTCTTTTACGGTTCAATAAAAGTGTAAAAAGTAGTATCCTACTTCAAATACCATTTCATCCTCAATTCGTATTCTGGTTTCAGTTTCAGCATCTTCCAGATTTTCTTTTCATCTTTTTCGGAGATTCGGTAAAAAATAATTTTCTCCGCAGAATATTTAAAATAAGGATGATTTTTTAGCCATTCTTCCGGAGCATCCTGCAACGTATATTTCTGAACATTCGAAGTTGTAAGGGGTGCGGTTAAAAGTAATTTTTTCGTCAGTTCCGGATCAATATTGTACGTGGAAAGAATCTGTTCTTTATTCACAAATCCACCAAGTTTATTTCGAAAACCGATCATCGAACCGGCTGCTTTTCCGTCAAATCCAAACTCCATAAGCTGTTTGTAGGTTATTGCGTTTAAATCTACCTTGGTGAAATCCGTTTTTTCCTGCTGCTTAGTTTCAGATTTGTCATTTTTGCTCACTGCAGTTGTTTCTGCATTGAATTTAATGAACGGTTTCATTTCTTCAAATTTCTCAGAAGAAATTACAAAACACTTCTGAATGTCTTCCAGACTTTTAAAGCTCCCTTTTAAATTTCGGTCACGGTAATTGATGATGATCTGTGCCTGTTTATCGGAGAAGCCAAAAGACTTCCAGCCTTCAATATCCAATGCATTCGGATCGAAAGAATGATATTGAACTTTCTTTTTATCGGCATTAAAATTTTTAGCAGCTCTGTAATTTTCCGGCGTTTTCTCCGGCAGAATAAGATAAGGATCGATTTTCTGAAAATTCTCTTCACTGATGATAAAGCACTCTCTGAATTTTTCCTTGCTCACAAAACTTCCACCCAGATAACTTTTGTATTTTAAAATAGCTTCTGCCTGCTTTTCACTAAAGCCCATATCTATCCAGTCGTGTGCAGAATAAAGATCGGGATTAAATTTTCCTCTAACCGTTATTGATTTTTTTTCAAAACTTTTGAATGCATCTGATTTTGCTTCTTTACTGGTTTCCGGGAGTAAAATATAGTGGTTCAGCTCAGAAAATTTTTCCTCAGAAATAGCAAAGCATTTTCTTAGTTGTTCCTTTGATACAAATTTTCCTCCGACTACTTTCTTATAGTTGAGAATCGTCGCCGTTTGTTTTTCTGTGAAACCTAAATTCTGCCATTGCTTTTCATCCAGTTCATTGGGATCAAACTCAGTAAAGCTGAGAGAAACGGAAGGTTGTGTAATAAACTGAACATCGGGAAATTCTTCCTTTTCCTTACTTGTATATTTCTGGAAGGCAAATAAAATGATCAGCAATATTCCCATCAATGCCAATCTCCGGTAGTCGTTTTTTTTCATCGCTGTAAACTTAATTAATTTATTAAGCATTCGCAATGAGGAAATTGCAATTGGATTATTTTAGAATATAAATTTTAGGAATAGATTTAATAAATAAATGCCAACCGATATTGTTTAGGAAAATTTTAATAAAATAACTGTCTCACAAACAGTAATATTCTTTATATTATAGAAGTTTAGTAGTTTGTAAGACAGTTTTATACACTTAAAATTAATTGCCAAATGGCAAACTGAACTTAACACCTACAATATTTTCTGAAGTTTTTTCATATCCTATATACTGTCTGTATTGATAAAAAGGGATGATATTTATAGAAGGAGCTCCTGTTTTATCTTTAAATGGCAGTACAATACCGGCTGAGAAATTATCAATATTACTTACATCATTGGTTGTATTGGGTTTGATGAATTTTACATAGTCATATTTTAGTTCCAATCCGATATTAAATTTTTTGTAGATAATAATTCCCTGTAAACCGTAATCGAATAAAAATAGATTGTAAAATTTATTATTGTCAAGCTCATAAACATTTTTTGCGCTTTCCGAGATATAGGTTTCGTTTGTAAGGGATCTTATCTTGTTCCATTGTGAAGTCTGATTGATTTCTGAAAGATTATGTTTTCTTGTTCCCTTCAGGTATAAATTTCCATATAGTAGAACATTTTTTGTTTCCCGGTACGCATTGAAAGAGGTCTGTACGGAGAATAGATTAATTGTCTCTTTATAAGGATTTTTTAAACTGGCAGTATCCCCTTTAATCGTATAATAAAAAGTATTTGTTATTTTAAAATATATAATTGTTTATTTAGTTTTAGAAAAAGCAACTTTAAAGAGTTTTCCAGCATAAAC
>NZ_JACLCT010000053.1:0-23212 GCF_014218915.1 Chryseobacterium sp. C2(2020) | reverse complement strand
AAATCTTGTAATAAGCTCTTATTTTTCATCCTAAATAAATAGGCTGTCGTAAAATGAAAGGTTTTTCAGTGACCTCATTTACGTTCGGAGCTTTTTATTTAAGTTTTATTACTCAGATTAGAATTTCCATCCAAGTGTAATAAAGAAATTATTTCTGACGTTTTTAACATCCGACACCGCAAAGGCATCACTCGAAATTAAACGGCTTGGCGAATAATATCCTGCTTCGTAATTACTGTCTACATTACCGTACAAGAACGGATTGGTGTATTTTGAGGTAATGTTCTGATAAGCAGCATCAATGTAGAATGATTTGAAATCATATCCCAAACCTACAGATAAAGCATTTCTATCATTTAGAATAAGATTGCTATAAGATTGATTTTCATCCACTCCTCCACTGTTGGAATATCTGTTCACCGTTAAAGCATCAAACGGACTTGAAGCGTAAGAATACCCTCCTCTCAGTCTGAATTGCTTAACTCTGTACTCTGCACCGATCTTTACTTCAGATAAATTTTTGTAATTTTCTTTAAAGAAGTCGTTCAGCTCAGTTTCAGCGTCTCCGTACACTTTGTATTTAGGCTTTGTTAAACCTAATGTATAATCTACGTTCAAAGCAAAACTTTTACTCGCAATAAACGCAGCACTTACTGTCGCTTTTAAAGGAGTCGTTAGTTTTCTGTTTTCAATAGCAGTATCATCTCCGTAAATAGGATCATTGTAAAAATTGTAGCTTCTGTCGATATCCCAGAAAGTTGGTGTTTCTAAAGCGGCTCCCAATCTGAAATTCGGGCTTAGTTTTCCAATTACCCCTAATGAAGCTGAAAAACCGTTTCCTTTTTCATAGAACGGAGTATTCTGTTTGCTGAAATACTCAGAACTTCCGTCAGCCAGAGAATTAAACATTGCTGTATCCGACTGATCTATTGAAGAATTAAAGAAATTTAATCCTGCTCCTAAATACAAATTATTATTATAGTTAGCTCCTACTCCAATGCTTGTTTTAGATAAATATCCGTATCTGTCATAAGCATGTCTGCCAAATGAAGAACTTTTTCCATCAGGAAAATCATATACTAAATTACTGTTTCCCGGAGTTTCAATATAATTCTCAATTGATTGGTTAGAATAGTTCACCCCGATATTGATGAATTTCCATGCACTTTCACTTAACAACTGAAACGTCATTACAGCTCCTAAGTTTCCAAGATCACCTTTATTGATGCTGTATCCGTAAGAAGAACCTGCATAAGTAGAAGTATTCTTATTATTTGTAATAGATAATGTTCCGGAAATTTCCCCCGAAATTGCCACCCCTAACCCCGCAGGATTGGTAAGCAGCGAATTCGCATCACCTCCTAAAGCACCATTGGAACCTCCCATCGCATTAAACTTAGCGGAACCTATATTTGGAGCATTAGAATAAACATCCACCGTATTTCTAATCACAGAAACATCTTGAGCCTGCGCAAAAAATGCAGCAGAAATGCTCATTATTGCTAAAGATTTTTTTAACATTATTTTTTGAATAGTTATTACTTTTTAAAATTATCTGCCACCACGGAAACCGCCTCCGCCGCCACCGCCGGATCTGAATCCGCCGCCGCCGCTTCCTCCGCTAAAGCCACCGCCTCCTGATCTGAAGCCGCCACCGCTATTGGAATTATTAAAGCCTCCGTTATTTCTGAAGCCTCCGTCATTATATCTTGGCTGAGATTGTTGTGGGTAATTGTAGCTTTGTCTAGGCTGGCTCTGATTTGGATTTCTAAAGCCTCCCTGAGGTCTTGTTCCGCTCTGGTTTGGATTTCTGAAACCTCCATTCGTATTTCCTTGTCTGAAACCTCCTGCGTTACCAGAATTTCTGAATCCTCCATTATTTGAACCTGAATCTCTGAATCCGCCCACGCTGCTGTTGCTTCTTCTGAATCCCCCGGAATTTACGCCATACTTGCTTGCAAATCCGCCGTTATAAGTATTGAAACCTCTTCCGTTAGAGCCACTTCTTCTGTACATTGGTGCGTAATATCCGCCACCCCAATATCCGCCGTAGCCCCAATAAGGATTACCATAGTATCCGCCCCAACCCCAATATGGATTGTAGCCCCAGTATGGAGAATATCCCCATCCCATATTCCAGCCGGAGCCCCATCCCCATGAGCCTCCCCATCCCCAGGAAAGTCCAAGATTCCAGCCGCCGTAGCCGCCCCAACCCCAATAAGGATTGTAGCCGCCATACCATCCTCCCCAACCCCAAGGAGAACCCCATCCCCATGAATTGTCGTAATAGTTGGTCTGGCTTCCTGCGTAGCTTCCCCAGTCTGAATCTGTAGCTGTAGTATTCCAGTTATAGTTATTCCAATCGCTGTATCTTCCTTCTTTAGCATTGGCCTCAGCATTCTGAATCACGTTGGAATCATCCTGATAATAGTTGTAATCTTCTCCGACTCTGTTTCCTCTGTCGTTGATGATTACGCCTTCAGGTAGCGTATCTTTATTCGGGTCGTAATAAACGCCATCTGTCTCGCTGTAGCCACCCATCTGAGCGCCGCAAGACACAAGTAATAATCCGCCTGATATTGCCAGAATCCCTTTGGATTTTAACATTCCGAGCAAATTTTTATGTATATTTCTTTTCATGATAACGTAAAAAATTTTAAATTAAATTATATTTGCAATCTGTACTAAAAATGTACCAAAAAACGGTTACAAAAATCTATCAAAAATAGATTTTTATTTTTAGATAACAATAACATAAAAAAGTTAAAAAAATTTTAAAAAATAATGGCAAAATTAACCTCAAGAAGCGAAGATTACAGCAAATGGTATAATGAGTTGGTGGTAAAAGCCGACTTAGCTGAAAACTCAGGAGTACGAGGATGCATGGTGATTAAACCATACGGCTATGCGATCTGGGAAAAAATGCGTGACGAAATGGACAAAAAATTCAAAGAGACAGGTCACGTTAATGCTTATTTCCCGCTTTTTGTGCCCAAAAGCTTATTTGAGGCTGAAGAAAAAAATGCAGAAGGTTTTGCTAAAGAATGTGCAGTTGTAACCCATTACAGATTGAAAACAGATCCGGACAATCCTTCAAAACTTATTGTAGATCCGGATGCTAAACTGGAAGAAGAACTTATCGTACGTCCTACTTCTGAAGCAATTATCTGGAATACTTATAAAAACTGGATTCAGTCTTACAGAGATCTACCTATATTAATTAACCAATGGGCGAATGTTGTCCGTTGGGAAATGAGAACACGTCTTTTCCTGAGAACGGCAGAATTTTTATGGCAGGAAGGGCATACTGCTCATGCTACAAAAGATGAAGCCATTGAAGAAGCTGAAAAAATGAATAAAGTATATGCAGATTTTGCAGAGAACTTTATGGCAATTCCTGTAATTCAGGGGTTGAAAACGCCTTCCGAAAGATTTGCAGGAGCAGACGAAACCTATTGTATTGAAGCATTGATGCAGGACGGAAAAGCTTTACAGGCAGGAACATCTCACTTTTTAGGACAGAATTTTGCGAAAGCTTTTGACGTAAAATTCACGAATAAAGAAGGTAAAATCGAACACGCATGGGCAACATCATGGGGAACTTCAACGCGTTTGATGGGCGCTTTGATTATGACGCACTCCGATGATTTCGGATTGGTACTTCCTCCTACTCTGGCTCCGATTCAGGTGGTGATTGTTCCGATCTTTAAAGGCGAAGAGCAGTTGGCGCAAATCAGCGAAGTGGCTTTAGATATTCAGGCAAAACTTAAAGCTAAAGGAATTTCGGTGAAATTTGATAATGATACACAGAACAAACCGGGCTGGAAATTCGCTGAATATGAACTGAAAGGTGTTCCTGTAAGAATTGCAATGGGACCAAGAGATCTTGAAAACAGATCTGTGGAAATTGCCAGAAGAGATAACTTAACAAAAGAAGTCCGTTCTATTGATGGTTTAGATTCTTATATTGAAGAATTACTGAAAACCATTCAGCAGGATATTTACAATAAAGCATTTGAATTCAGAAAAAATAACATCACGAAAGTGGATACGTATGAAGAATTCAAGAAGGTTTTAGAAGAAAAAGGAGGATTCATTTATGCACATTGGGACGGAACTGCCGAAGAAGAAGAGCAGATTAAGGACGAAACTAAGGCAACGATAAGATGTATTCCTCTGGATGATGATATTGAAGAAGGAATTTCGTTAATTTCCGGTAAACCATCAAAAAGAAGAGTTTTATTTGCAAAAGCTTATTAGAACTTAACATAAAATTATTAAATCTGCAAAAATTCCTGAAATTTTTGCAGATTTTTTTTAAAATCAACATTTGGACTATTTTTTGTTTAAATTTATCTTAACATTAATCTTTAAAATAAATTTATTATGTCTTTAAATGTTATTGATTTAATTAAAGGACAATTAGGTCCTGCTTTAGTGTCTCAGGCTGCATCACAGTTTGGGGAAAGCGAGTCCGCTATTTCAAAAGCAATCGGAGGTTTATTACCTGCTGTTGTGGGAGGTTTAGCAAACAATTCAGACAATCCTGCCGTTTTAGATGCAATTTCAGGAGCTGCTTCCAATGGAATTTTGGACAATCTGATGGGAGGTTCTTCCAACAATTCTATTATTTCCAGTCTTTTATCACTAATATTTGGTGATAAGTTAAGCGGAATTGTAAACGGAATTGCAACCTACGCAGGAATCAGCAACAATTCGTCAAGCTCATTACTAAATCTGGTGACTGGTGCAACCATCGGTTCTGTAGGAAAATATGCTGCCGACAATAATCTTGACAGAAGTGGAATCTCAAGTTTACTTAGTGATCAGAAAGGTATTATTTCAACACTTTTACCAGCAGGACTTTCTCTGGCATCTTTAAATATGGGAGATTGGGACTGGGCTAAAGGATACAAATTCGACAATGATAAGGATACTATTAAAAATCCGGTTTCCGAAGAGCCGAAAATTGAGGTAACAAGAAGTACAGCGCCTAACGGAACTTTTCCGGAAAGAAATAATAATGACGAAGGCGGATCTATCTGGAAATGGCTGCTTCCATTATTGCTTTTAATAGCAGCAGCTTATTTCATCTGGAAACAATGCGAGAAAAAAGAAACGACTACAACGACTACTATGACAGACTCGGGTAAAGTAGTTACAGACACCGTAAATGCTAAAACATCCGATACAGCTTCAATGAAGTCTGAAAGTGCTAAAGTTGATGAGAATATCGACTTAAACGGTGTTGCTTTAAAAGGATATAAAGGAGGAATGGAAGACAATATGATTGCATTCTTAAAATCCGGAGGTTATAAAAATGCTAAAGATGATGCTGATTTAAAGAAAACATGGTATAATTTTGATCATGTAAACTTTAAATTGGGAAGCGCTACAGAACTTGAAGCAGGATCTGAAGGACAGCTTCAGAATTTAGTGGCTATTTTAAAAGCGTATCCTGAAGCTAAAATAAAAATTGGCGGTTATACAGATAAAACCGGAGACGAAGCTAAAAACCTTAAGCTTTCTGCAGACAGAGCCAACTATATTAAGACATGGCTGGAAAAACAGGGAGTCGGACCACAGGTTACGGGAGCAGACGGATATGGAAGCGAGTTTGCAACAGTACCTGCATCTGCATCTAATGAAGAAAGAGCGGTTGACAGAAAAATGTCTGTACGATTTACAAAATAATATTTAAAACATAAATCAGAATCCCGGAAATTTTTCGGGATTTTTTGTTTTCTAATATTCTCCGTTTTCATTTATTTAATTATATTTGTTAGTCATTTCTAACATTTATGAATCTGAAATTAAAAGCCGCGTGGCGAAAAGATAAAACATCTCATTCACTATCCGAAGTATATTCTTCGGTAAAAGTTCCTAAAAATGCAAGTTTCTGGAGAAAATATCTTGCGTTTGCAGGTCCCGGATTAATGGTTGCCGTAGGATATATGGATCCCGGAAACTGGGCTACAGACATTGCAGGAGGTGCACAATTTGGCTACACTCTGCTTTCTGTCATTTTAATTTCAAATATTTTTGCAATGGTTTTGCAGCATCTGTCTGTGAAATTAGGAGTGGTTGCGGAAAGAGATTTGGCACAGGCTTGCAGAGATCATTTTAGTCCGGCAACCAATTTTATTCTTTGGATATTCTGTGAAATTGCCATTGCGGCGTGCGATCTTGCAGAAGTTATCGGTTCTGCCATTGCACTGAACTTACTTTTTCATATTCCTCTTACCTGGGGAATTGTCATTACGACTATTGATGTTCTTTTCATTCTTCTCCTTCAGTCGAAAGGTTTCCGATGGATCGAAAGTATTGTCGGCGGACTGATTTTTATTATTCTCGCCTGTTTTGTGTATGAATTGGTTATTTCTAAACCCGCTATTAATGAACTTTTAGGTGGTCTGATTCCTCAAAAGGAAATCATTCAGAATCCCGCCATGCTTTACATTGCGATCGGGATTTTGGGAGCTACCGTGATGCCTCATAATCTGTACTTGCACAGCAGCATTGTGCAGACACGGGATTACGAGCGTACACGAGAAGGTAAAAAAGAGGCTATCAAATTTGCAACTTTAGACAGTACGGTTTCTTTAATGCTTGCATTTTTTATTAATGCTGCAATTCTTATTCTGGCAGCGGCAACTTTCCATATTACAGGAAATAAAGGTGTTGCTGATATCCATGATGCGTATAAGATGCTGACTCCAATTTTAGGAGCTTCAATGGCAAGTATTGCTTTTGCGATTGCCTTGCTTGCTTCCGGACAAAATTCTACGCTTACCGGAACGCTTGCCGGACAGATTGTAATGGAAGGTTTTCTTAACATCAGATTAAAACCATGGTTGAGAAGACTGATCACGAGACTAATTGCTGTAATTCCCGCTCTTATTGTGGCTATTCTTTATGGCGAAGAAGGAACTACGGATTTATTGGTTTTAAGTCAGGTTATCCTTTCGATGCAGTTGAGTTTTGCAGTGGTTCCGCTTGTTATGTTTACGAGTGATAAAGGTAAAATGGGCGAATTCGTCAACAAACCTTTCCTGAAAATCTGTGTCTGGATTATTTCATTTATTATTATCATTTTGAATCTTTATCTTCTGTATCAGACTTTTTTCGGGAAATAGTTCTGTACCAAAATTATTTTCTTTTTATATTAAGTAACCGTAATTTTTTTGTACATACTTCATTAATGATCGTACTTATTTTTTGACGCAAAGTCCTCAAAATTTTTTAAAGAACTCATGTATATTTTTAAGTTCACAAAGCCGTTCTACTTAGCAAAGAACTCAAAGCTTTTCAATGATGACAAATTTTGGACAATTATTAATTTTTTTCAAATCTGATGTTTGTAATGATGTTAAATTTTTCAAATAACAGATTTAGATTTCCCAATAATTAAAACACGACTTCAACTTTAGCCCCGATTGGAGCTTTGTCTGAGCTCATTTTCTGTATTTTGGCTGCGGCAACGAAGCTGCCGCAGCCAAAATACAGAAAATAGCGAGTGCGGAAAGCGGGAAAAAGCTTCCTAGAAAAAAACAACTTTGTTTTAAGTAATATCTAGAGCCATCATGTAAAAAAAATTTTACAAAATTTTGCCGAATCTAAAAAGAAGGGAATTTTCTTGCACTCCGTATTAAATTGCAAAAAAACTCAAAATCTGACGAAATGTCACGCTTTTTTCTTTGGCAGAATGTTTGTGAATAAAAAGGAAAATAAAGATTGAATTATGGTAAATCAGGATATTAACGAAGAAAGCATCAATAATCAAGAAGATACGAATATTCAGAACGAAGCGGCAACTGAGGAAAATGTGACAGCAAAACCTACGGCAGAGGAACTTTTGGCAGAAGAAAAGGATCGTTACATCAGGCTGTACGCAGAATTCGAAAATTATAAAAAAAGAACGAGCAAAGAGAAAATGGAGTTTTTCCAGTATGCAAATCAGGATATGATGATTTCTATGCTTGGCGTATTGGATGATTTTGAAAGAGCAATTAAAGAAATTGCGAAGAACGGAAATCCTGCTGATCTGCAAGGTGTTGAATTAATTTACAACAAATTCAAAAATAAACTGACAGAAAAAGGACTGAAATCAATGGAAGTAAAAGCGGGAGACAGCTTTAATGTGGATTTCCACGAAGCGATCACTCAGATTCCTGCTCCGTCGGAAGATTTGAAAGGAAAAATCGTGGATGTTATTGAAACAGGATATACTTTAGGAGAAAAAGTGATCCGTTTTGCAAAAGTAGTTACAGGAAATTAACATAAGCAATAAGTGATGAGTAATAAGCAATTTTTGATATTACTCATTATTCATTACTAATTACTCATATAAAGATGTCAAAAAGAGATTATTACGAGGTTCTTGAGATCAGCAAATCTGCATCAGCCGACGAAATAAAGAAAGCATACCGTAAAATGGCCATAAAATATCACCCTGATAAAAATCCGGGCGATAAAGAAGCCGAAGAAAAATTTAAAGAAGCAGCAGAAGCATACGAAGTTCTGAGCGACGAACAGAAACGTGCACGATACGACCAGTTCGGACACGCAGGAATGGGCGGAAACGGAGGCTTCGGAGGAGGCGGTTTCGATGGCGGAATGAACATGGAAGATATTTTCAGCCAGTTTGGAGATATTTTCGGTGGCGGTTTCGGAGGATTCGGCGGTGGCGGCGGCGGTCGTCAACAGGTAAAAGGTTCTAATTTAAGAATCAGAATTAAGCTGAATCTTGATGAAATGGTGAACGGAACGCAGAAAACCATTAAAGTAAAGAAAATGAAGATGGCAGAAGGTGCCACTTCAAAAACCTGCCCTACCTGTAACGGTTCCGGTGTGCAGCTTAAGGTGATGAATACGATGTTCGGACAGATGCAGACCCAGACAACCTGCGGAACGTGTCAGGGAATCGGAAAAGTGGCAGATAAAATTCCTGCGGGAGCCAATGCTCAGGGATTGATTAAAGATGAAGAGGAAGTAACAATCAATATTCCAGCCGGTGCAAGAGACGGTATTCAGTTAAATGTAAGAGGAAAAGGTAATGATGCTCCTTTTGGAGGTATTCCGGGAGATTTACTGGTGATTATCGAAGAGGAAATTGATAAAGTCATTAAAAGAGAAGGAGATAATCTTCATCAGGAATTGTATATTTCATTTGCTGAAGCGGCTTTGGGAACGAAAAAAGAGGTTCCTACCGTTGGCGGAAAAGTGAAAATTACGGTGGATGCAGGAACGCAATCCGGAAAAATTCTGAGATTAGCAGGGAAAGGTCTTCCAAGTATCGACAGCTACGGAAAAGGTGATATGTTTATCCACATCAATGTATGGACTCCGCAAAAACTTACGAAAGATCAAAAAGATTTCTTTGAAAAGCAGATGAACAGCGGAGAAATGGTAGCAGAACCATCCGGTAAAGAAAAAACTTTCTTTGATAAAGTAAAAGATCTTTTTAATTAACTATATTTATAGAGGCTTTTTTAAAGTCTCTTTTTTGAATTTTAAACTACTTTAAATTAAAAAACCTGTACATATTGTACTTATTGTAAAAATTTCTCATGAACTACAAGCTTCAACTCCATACACCAGAATCTACGGCGAATCTTATTTTCAATACAATTACTTTTGATGCATTCAAAATTAATATTGTTGAGAGATATTTCGGACCTGCTAAAAAATCATGCGAGGTTTTATTTAAAGTAAGAACGCTGGATGACAAACTCGTAGAAAGAAGAGACGGAAATATGAGGGTAAAGATCAAAAACGACGATCTGGAGACTTACAGACAACTTCTTTCCGTATTAAAATCCTATGAGTATAAAAATCATCTGATCAACAGAAAAAATGCAGATCAGGATTATGTACATTTTATCCTGCGACTGGTGATCATGAATTATGATCTGAACTAGGTAATTAAATTATCTTCGAAATAAAAAATTCGCGGCTTCGTAGAAGCCGCGAATTTTTACTATTATTGATCAATTTTCTATGCGCGTTTTACTAAAGAAAACAAAGCTTTTCCAATGGTGAAAACAGCCACGGCAAGCAATCCTCCTCCAAGTCCCAGAATCAATTCTTTAATAACCGTAAGCATTTTATCTGAAGACCATGACGGTAGAATATGATGGAAATATTCTATTCGGTGAGCAAAAATTCCGCCTGCAACCATAATCAGGGCAATCGTTCCGATCACTCCTAAAGCTTTAATAACTATTGGTAAAGCTTTTACAAGAAGATGTCCTAATTTCCCGATAACCCCTTTATCATTACTCTTTCTGATCAGTTTAAAGCCTGCATCATCCATTCTTACAATTAAAGCTACAATTCCGTAAACACCTACTGTTGCAATAAAAGCCACCAATGAGGTTACCAGAATCTGAGTAATAAAGGGATGGCTTTCTTCCAGCACTGTTCCCAAAGCAATAATTACAATTTCAATAGACAGAATAAAATCTGTAGTAATTGCAGACTTAATCTTTGCCTTTTCCGTTTCTTCAGAATTGGTATTCTTCTCCTCCACTTCTTCTACGACTTCATGCCCTTTTTTATCCCTGTGAAACAGAAACTCTATAATCTTTTCCACGCCTTCAAAAGCAAGATATAAACCTCCTAAAATTAAAACATAATTAATCGCAGGTGGATACAGCCAGTTCAGTACGAAAACAATCGGAAGAATGATGAGCTTATTAATGAATGATCCTTTTGTGATTGCCCAAAGTACAGGAAGTTCTCTGGACGAAAGAAAACCAGTCGCTTTTTCAGCGTTTACAGCAAGATCGTCGCCTAAGATTCCAGCTGTTTTCTGAGTTGCTATTTTACTTGTAACCGCCACATCATCCATTAATGCAGCAATATCATCCAAGATCGCAAAAAAACCAGATGCCATAAAATTTTAATATTTTTTTAATGTTTGTTAAAGGGCAAAAATAATTATTTAATTCGGTTTTTCACATGACTGACCGAGCTTTATTTAAACTTATTTATCGCTTAGTTAATCAAGATTAATTATTTTAAAATCTGTATATCAAATTGTATTCCTCATAATTTGTATATTCGTGATAATCATCAAAAAAAAACCATGAAACTTACAAGGCGAATTCTAATTCAGCCTTTAAAATCAAAATATTACAATGATATATTATACCTTCGATGTAAAAAACAACAGCAATGAAATTGTTTCAAAAATAAAAATTGAAATAGAAAAGCTGATAGAAGTCTATGATGACGAAATGGTAATCTATCATAAGTATGGCAAAAAATTACCTCATGATGCTCCAAGACATATTGAATATCAAAGTATCAACCGTTTACGGAAATTACTTTCGGAAGCAAAAACAGATATTGATTTTGCAGAAAAAAATCAATATGTACAATCTTTTTCAATTAAAGTAATGATTCCTAAAGATTTTCATTCAATTTTTTGTAAAATATGCCGTAAAGAATATTCTCCCGAAGAAGTTATTTACGAAACATGGTCTTGGGGAGAAAGTTTATTTGCTTCGGGAGGAAAAACTTTATTGTGTGAAAACAACCATTTTCTTTTCGGATATATGGAATGGAACTCATAACAAAAAATAAAAATTTCTGCCATTATTAATTTTTAAATTTTAATTTTCTGTACATTTATTCTATGAAAAAGCTGATTCTTCGTTATCATTTCTTTGTTTTAGGGTTAATTGGCTTTATTCTGACTTCATGCAATACGAGAAAATTTAAAGTCTGGGTGGGAACGAATAACGAACAGAAAATTTACAATCTGAAATATGGCGAACATAAAAGGCAGAAAGCAGACATTTTTCTTCCTTCAGATTATCCTGAAAATTCTCCGGTTGTTTTATTAATTCATGGCGGAGCATGGACTTTGGGCAAAAAAGAACACATGATCCAGATTCAGAAAATGCTTTTTAAAAATAATATTCCGAGTATTAATATGAATTACCGGCTGGTTTCTAAATCAAAAAAAATCACGTACCGGGAACAGCTTGAAGACATCAACTCGGTGATTGCCAAATTCAACGAACTGGCGCAGAAAGCAGAGCTTCAACCCAACAATTATATCCTTTTGGGAGAAAGTGCGGGAGGTCATCTTGCTTTGCTGTATGGCTATCAAAATCCTGATAAAATTAAAAAAATCATCTCCTTAAGCGGACCGACAGATTTTTATTCTCCGGAATATCTCAATTCATTTTACTCCAAATATTCTTCACCAACCATCCAAAAAGTGGTGGGAACGAAATTTCTGCGAAAAAATTTATCGGAAGAATTTAAAAAAGCCAGTCCGATTGCCCATATTTCGAATGTTCCGACCCTTCATTTTCAGGGAAACCAGGATTTCTTAGTCAGCCCGAAACAAGGTATTGCTTTAGATTCTGCTTTAACGGCTCAAAATGTCCCTCATAAGTTTATTTTTATGGAAAATACAGGTCATGTGCCTAGATTTTTTAGCAGAAAGAAAAGAGACAGCATTATTTATCCCAATATCTTAGAATGGATTAAAGATTAGTTTCTGAAATCAGAATTTGGATTATGAGGTTGGCTTTTCACGCTTCTCTATTTGCCAAGAAGGATCAATTTTAAATATATCGCAAAAAATAACCCGCTCAAACGAACGGGTTAGATCTATTTTAAAAGTACTTTTTTATTTTTCGTCTTCATCAAAATTATGATTTTCATACTTGGAAAAATCCTGTTTATTTCCGAATAAAAATTTGATAATAACCGGTACTGTTGTTATCAGAACAATCACAATGATAATCAGTTCCAATTTTTTCTTAAGATCAATTCCGAACTGATCGATGAATAATTTATCCAGATAATGTCCTGCAAAAATCAATAAAAACGACCAGAGAACCGCCCCGATAATATTATCTCTTAAGAACGCCTTTTTATCCATCTTTACGATTCCTGCAACAATCGGAGTAAATGTTCTTACCACCGGTAAAAATCTTGCCATGATAATTGCCAAAGCTCCGTTTTTCTCAAAAAAATCGTGCGCCTGATAAAGGTATTTCTTTTTAAACAACCATGTATCCTGCTTTTTATACAGAGCAGAACCTGTTTTTCTTCCGAAATAATAGCCTACTTCATTTCCAACAATTGCCGCTAAAGCTACAGAAGCCGCTAAAATAAATGTATCGAAAAAATCGCTCCCTGTGGAGCCGAAAGTCTCTCTGATGATATCAATTGAATAAATCCCCGAAACGAAAAGCAATGAATCGCCCGGTAAAAAAAATCCTACAAAAAGACCAGTTTCGGCGAAAATGATAAACAGAATGAGCCAAAATCCTCCAAGCTTGATATAAAACTCAGGGTTTAATAAATCTTTCCAGCTATTGAAATCTTCCATACATTTTGATAAGTAGCAAAAATAGGATTAATAAACGTCAATCGGAAATTTATTATAAGATTTTAACGAAATTTAAACATCGTGTTACAATTCCATATCATCGTCTGAAACCGCCGTTCCATCCGCCATCAGGAAAGCTTTCAGGAACGGAGTGATGTTTCCGTTCATCACAGAATCTACATCCGAAGTTTCGTATCCGGAACGCACATCTTTTACCAGTTTATAGGGGTGCATAACGTAGTTTCGGATCTGGCTTCCCCACTCGATCTTCATTTTATTGGCTTCGATCTCGTTACGGGCTTTCATACGCTCTTCCAATTCCATTTCGTATAATCGCGAACGAAGCAACTGCATTGCCTTTTCTTTGTTCTGAAGCTGGGAACGCGATTCTGAGTTTTCAATGATGATTCCTGTAGGTGCGTGACGAAGACGAACCGCCGTTTCTACCTTATTTACGTTCTGACCTCCTGCTCCGGAAGATCTCATCGTTTCGAATGAAATATCGGCAGGATTGATGTTGATTTCAATCGTATCATCCACCAAAGGATACACATACACCGAAACGAAACTCGTATGACGCTTCGCATTGGAATCGAAAGGCGAAATTCTTACAAGACGGTGAACCCCGTTTTCTCCTCTTAAATATCCGAATGCAAATTCTCCTTCAATTTCAAGCGTTACGGTCTTTACTCCGGCAACATCCCCTTCCTGAAAGTTCAGTTCACGGATCTTATAGCCCTGTTTTTCCGACCACATAGTGTACATTCTCATCAACATCGAAGCCCAGTCGCAGCTTTCTGTTCCTCCTGCTCCTGCAGTGATCTGTAAAACCGCAGAAAGTTCGTCCCCTTCATTGGAAAGCATATTTTTGAACTCAAGGTCTTCGATTTTTTCAACCAGTTGAGGAAAAGTTTCGTCCAGTTCTTTCTCAGAATCCGGATCTTCTTTGGCAAATTCTGCCAAAACCTGTAAATCTTCAAACTGGGTATTGATTTCGTCATACGCTTCCACCCACTTCTTTTTGGAACGAAGCTGTTTCAGAAATCCTTCGGCTTCTTTTGGATTGTCCCAAAACTCAGGAGCTGCTGTTTTTTCATCATCATTAGAAATTTCTATCTTCTTTTTATCGATCTGAAGATATTTATGTAAATCATCAATTCTTGACTGAATTTCTTTTATCTGGTCGCTGTTAATCACGATTGTTTATTTTTTGCAAAAATACGGATAAAATTATGAGTGCAAATTTTTGTCCCGCAGATTTCACGAATTAGTACAGATTCTTGTTGAAATATACTTTCAGTTTATATATTTGTATTCTTAGTTAATTTCAAATTTAAACACATAGGTCTACTAAGATTTAAAATCTTTTAGTTATGTAAAAAGGTACTTTGTTAATACGCAAACTATTTTTAATGGTTTGAGCTTTTTTGAGAAAGTAATTGTTTATGCTATTCATACGGATGAGAAATATTGTTTGTATTTTTATATTCTTCATAATTGATAATTTAGAAGGAGAAGCCCATGAGGTATTACTGGAAAATAATGATCCCTATTTTATCCCGAGACAAGCATTGAGAAATTCTTTAGATTAAAAGTTTAAACAATTTCACATTAAACATTCTTGGGATGTTGAACAAACTAAGTTTTTTCAAAAATGATTATTAAATTGCGTTTCGCTAAAGAAATAAATATGCCCACCAAAAAAGACCTTCGGGAAAACCTTTCCCTTCCGACATTTGAAAACAGCAGTGAAACAGAATTATTTCAGAATAATGTGCTTCGTCCTGTTTTAAAATTACAAAATGATATTTTCATCCAGATATTCAAAGATTATGCGGTGAGAAAAATATCTGACTTCACTTCTCTGAAAAATGAGCAGAAAATAAATTTCACCGAACAAAGCCTGCAAAAAGATATTGCCCTGAAAAACACCTTCATCGGAATAACAATCGGAATGCTCACTCCGGAAGAAATAACGGTTTATCTTTCGGACAGCAAATCTTTTAATAAAAGGATCATCACCATGCTTTCAGAAAGAATCAAAAGTCAGATTGATGTTGTATAAAAAGGAAAAGTCTTTTCCTGATCTTAAGAAAAATTTTAATACAATACTTTGAAATATAGAAAATTATTCTAACAGATTTCGTAAATTTAGTACTACAAACACCAAAATATCAATTCATGAAAAAATCAACCTTTTTATGTTTACTTCTCGTAATTCTCTCTTTCTGTAGTACTGCCAAAGCGCAGAAAATAACGGACGGACAAACCATTGACCTCAATGGAATGAGCGTAACCTTTAATATTCTGAATAAAGAAACAATACAAAACGGAGGAAAATCTTTTGATCGCTATAAAGTTGCCGCATCTGTAAAAAACACTTCGGATAAATCCTATAACATCAGGCTTTCTTCCTATCCTCAGATTGTAAACAATACTGCAATCGTAGAGCTCAACTGCATTAATGCAACCGGAGCCAAGCTTACATCAAAAAAAATTGAACTGAAGATGAAAGCCCAGATCATTAATGTAACCTACTCTGCTTATGACAAATCCGGAAAATTTGTGAACAGTATTCTTCCTGTAATTGGAAGTTATTACTTTGATTCCGGAGATACCATAAACGATGATGCCATTTTCATCGTACCCCAAGGCGAAAAACCAGACGTTACTGTAAGAAGTCTTCGATAAAATATCCTAAAGAAGTGGTCTCAAAAGTGAAAACAATTTGACTTTTATCATTTCGGGAGCAGCAAAGAATTTCTAAAATCAATTATTTAAGATTTTGAAACCTTCAGTGTATGTTCAGAATGGCACTTTTGAGTCCGCTTTTTTATGCAACATCCTTTTAATTAATTTTCAGGACTATTATATACCTCTTCAAATGTCAATTAAACATTATTCCACATCGGATCATGTTTTAAAACCTCATCATACATGGGACAGCTTTCTGCGTGGGAACCTTTGAGATAACCGATGCTCATCAGGAATTCATTCACGATTTCTCCGCCTGTAAATTTAAAGGTCTTTTTAAAAAGTTTCATCCATTCCGGTAATGTTTTGGGATGATGATGTTCCAGCCATTTTTCAAAAGAACCGAATTCTTTCTGCAGTTCTACAATGGTTTTTGCATTTTCTATGGTAGCATTTACCTTCAGCTTATTTCTGATGATTCCAGGATCGTTCAGCAGTCTTTCCCGGTCAGATTCACCGTAAGAAGCCACTTTTTGAATATCAAAATCATCATACGCTTTTCTGAATCCTTCTTCTTTCTTCAGAATGGTTTCCCAACTCAGTCCTGCCTGATTGATTTCCATCACCAGTCTCCCGAACAGCTCATTATCATCATGAATCGGAAAACCGTAATGCTTATCATGATATTTTTTGTGCAGTTCTCTCCTGCTTTCTGGCTGCATTCCTTCAATTGCTGCGCAATAACTCATTGTTATTATTTTTTATGGATAGTTAGGTGCAAATATAAGCGTCGATAATGACAACTGTATGGCAGGAGCGGTAAAAATTTATTTTCGAACACAAATCTTAATCTTCCATACTGCGATAAAAATGTTCCACAGTGCAACAAAAATTTTTAACGGTATAATAAAAATGCTTAATACTGCAGTAAAATTACTCAACACTGATTTAAAGATGGTATAAAAAGTAAAATTTATACTAAACAATACACCGTTTCATGTAAATACTAAATTAAAAATAATACACAGTATTAATAATCTTCCAAACAGTTCATTAAAAACATAAAAACCTCTAAAGATGAGGGATTAAAGTGTATATTTATTTTAGATTAAATAAGAAAAAAACATAAGATATAAATTTTGGTCAAAGAAAACTTCAAATCTTCTTTACACACCAAAGCAAATAATTGATTTACAACCACATAAATATAAACTGATAGATAATTTTACACTTCAAGGTTGTAATCTTTGATTTTAGCATTGAAAGATTTCGCAACGACATTGATACTTCTCTCCTCAAAATAATTGAAAAATATTGTTGTAATGATTTATAATGGTATACTTTAGTGTTAAATACGATGTAAAATATAACTTTTCAACATCCTTGAACCAATGAACCGATTTGGAAGTGTTCTGATTGTATTATTTTTTATGTCAGGATATTATCTAAACAATATATTTTTCTTTATACTTCGATTACTTTCCTTATTAATAAAACAAATATGCACTTTTTGCTCATCAGCAGCAAAAGCTGGAAAAACCTCATCGATACGAAAAGTATCTGGTTATCGGATATTCCGTCAACATTGATTATCAGCAATCCTTAATGATTTGAATAGTGAATTTGCTGTACAAGCAATGGTTAATTCTTAAACTCACAATGAAATAAATTGACAGCAAAGCGAATTGAAAACGAAGTTAATTGACCTGTAAAAAACTTGACTCGCGAAGCGAAATTCACAATTCACTTTTTAATCCTGATTAAAAAAAATTATTTACCTTTGTCTCGTGATTACAAACAACGGAACATATTATTACGGAATTTTTAACTCAGATCTGGGATAAGGATTTCATATAGATAAAACAAAACCTCGTCCTTGGGCGGGGTTTTTTATTTTAAAATTTAAACGATGAAAATAAGTATTATTGGTGTAGGATTAATCGGTGGCTCAATGGCTTTAAAATTAAAACAAAAGGGAATTGCCGATTTCATCTACGGTATTGATAACAGCAATGACCATCTTAATGAAGCATTAGAACTCAAAATAATTGATGCAAAAGTAGATCTGGAATACGGAATTAAAAACTCTGATCTGGTGATTCTTGCCATTCCTGTAGATGCCGCGAGAAAATTACTTCCGAATATTTTAGACCTGATTTCGGAAAATCAGACAGTGATGGATGCAGGATCTACCAAAGCAGGAATTGTAAATGCGGTAAAAAACCATCCGAAAAGAGCCAGATTTGTGGCTTTCCATCCGATGTGGGGAACGGAAAACAACGGTCCGAAATCGGCAGTTTCAGAAAGTTTCTCCGGAAAAGCAGGTGTTATCTGCGATAAAGAAGAATCTGCGAAAGATGCTTTAGAATTGGTTGAAAAAATTGTCGAAAGTCTTGATATGCATCTGATTTACATGAATGCGGAAGATCATGATGTTCACACCGCTTATATTTCGCATATTTCTCACATTACTTCTTACGCTTTGGCCAATACGGTTTTAGAAAAGGAGAAAGAAGAAGAAACTATTTTTCAACTGGCAAGTTCCGGTTTTTCCAGCACTGTTCGTCTGGCAAAGTCTCATCCAGAAATGTGGGTTCCTATTTTCAGACAAAATAAAGAAAATGTTCTGGATGTTCTTAATGAGCATATTGCCCAGCTAAGAAAGTTTAAAGCCGCCCTAGAAAAAGAGAATTTCGAATATCTGGAAGAGCTAATTTCGAATGCGAATAAAATCAGGGGAATTTTGGAGAAATAAAAATAGGGTTAAAGATTTTAAATATGTCTTTAACCCTGATATTTTAAATTACTTTTAAAACTTCATCACATCTTTTACCACTCCGTTATTCTGCGTATGCTGCAAGAGTTCGTTTTCGATGAAAGATTTTATTTTTTCTTCTGAGCCGTCGTTCGGGAAGAGAAGATGAACGTTGGCTCCTGCATCTAATGTGAAGAACAGCGGCAAACCGGTTTCTTTTCTGAAATCCCAGATTTTGTTGATGACTTCCAAAGTGCCTGTTTTCATTAAAATAAATGCAGGATCACTCATCATCATCATGGCATGAAGTGTTAATGCTTCGTGTTCTACCAGTTTAATAAAACGCTGCAAATCTCCGTTGGCTAACATTTCCTTCATCGGACCAAAGTTTTCCCTTGCTTCCTGAAATCTTCTGTCTGCGTAAGAATTGGTATTCATCAAACCATGACCAACAGTGGAAGAAACGCTTTTCTGACCTTCATGAATGAGTAAAACCCAGTCGTTAAAATCTTTAAAAATTTCATGGATTTCTTCGTTCGGGTATTGTACTGCAAAAAGATCTGAACTTCCTTTTACCTGAGATTCGCCCCACACAACCAATCCGTTGTAAAGACTTCGGCACGCGCTTCCGCTTCCTAATCTTGCTAAAAAAGAGGCTTTTCTCAACGATTCTTCATCCGAAGTTTTTCCCGAGAATGTTTCATCCAGATTCATTAAACATTTAGCTATCGCTCCGAAACCGGAAGCAGAACTTGCAATTCCTGAGCTGTGAGGAAAAGTATTTTCGGTTCTGATGATGTATTTCCCCTGTAAAATCCATGGAAGATACTGTTCGATATTTCTGAAATATTTTTCAATTTTTTCGGCAAACTTCACTTCTTCATTTCCGGCAAGATAAGTCTGCACAGAAAAAGGTTCATTGGCAGAAAACTCCATCGAAGTATTGGTTCTGCAATGATTTAATGTAAAACTGATACTTGGATTGGCGGGAATCTGATTGTCGTATTTCCCCCAATATTTAATTAAGGCAATATTGGAAGGACAGCTTTCCGAAACCGTCTGATTGTTTATTGTAAAATCTTTTTTTCCTAAAAATTCCTGTGTTGTCATAATTTCAATTTTTACAAGTTGAGATCTGGCTTAATGTACAGTTATTACAGCTCCATCTTCAACTTAGCCTTAAAAATTTAATACATCTTCTCAATAAGATCTGCATATTTTTTAAGCACTACATTTCTTTTTACCTTCAATGTCGGAGTAATTTCTCCTGTATTGATATCAAATTCCGAAGGCATCAAAGTGAATTTTTTCACTTTTTCGTAATCGGATAAATGGCTTTGCAGTTCTTTAATTTTATCTTTGTAAAAATCGTGTATCTTTTCGTTTTTTACAATTTCCTCCCAATGGGTGAAAGGAATATTATTTTTTTTGAGATATTCTTTTAAAAATTCAAAGTTCGGAACAACCAACGCGGAAACAAACTGTCTTCCTTCCGCAATCAGAACAATCTGCTGAATGAAATTGTTGTTGGTTAAAATATTTTCAATCTGCTGCGGCGCGATATATTTTCCGTTGGAAGTCTTCATGAGATCTTTCAATCGGTCTGTAATGGTAAGATTTCCTTTGCTGTCGATGGTTCCTGCATCTCCGGTTTTAAACCAGCCGTCTTCCGTGAAAACTTTCTGCGTTTCTTCAGGCTTTTTGTAATATCCCTTCATGATTCCGTTTCCTTTTGCCTGAATTTCATCGTTCTCCCCGATTCGGATTTCCACGCCCGGAAGAGGTTTTCCGCAGCTTCCGTGTTCAAAATTCGTCAAAGGAAAAGCGGTTAAAGTTGCCGTAGTTTCGGTTAAACCATAGCCAACCGTCACATGAATTCCAACCGATTCAAAAAACTTCGTCACTTCCGGAGATAGTGAAGCTCCGCCACAAGGCAGAAACCATAATCTTCCGCCCATTTTTTCTTTAATTTTACTAAAAACTAAAGATTCGGCAATATTTTCTTTTATTTTTAATCCAAACGGAACCGGCTGTTCTCTTCTTCTTAATTCTGCGGTCTGCGAACCGGTTTCCAATGCCCAGTTAAATATTTTTTTCTTCAGCGATGAACCTTCTTCTGCTTTTTCCAACACTCCGGCGTACACTTTCTGGAAAAATCTCGGCACCGCGCACATCATGGTCGGTTTTACCTCTTCCAAAGCATTGGCAATGTTTTTCGGATCTTCGAGGAAATACACTCTTGCGCCTCCGTAAAGACATAATAAACTCCAGCTTCTTTCGAAAACGTGGGTTAAAGGTAAAAATGCCAGAGAAAGCTCTTCTTCAAAGTTTTTAAATTTAAAAAATTCAAAATGCGCATCAAAGGCTTTTATGAAATTTCCGTGCGTAAGTATGACTCCTTTCGGTGTTCCTGTAGTTCCGGAAGTGTAGATAAGCGTGGCAATATCTTCATATTCTTTCTTGCAGAATTCTAATTTGGGAGAACTTTTGGCGATAAAATCCTCCAGATAAAAACTGCTGAATTCTTTTTTGATCCAGACTGCTTTTTTAGAAATGATAATGGTTTGCAGACCTGTACTTTCTTTCTTCAAAATTTCCAGACACGCATCGTACTGAGCCTGATCTCCCACTAAAATTGCCTTCGCTTCCGAATCGTTGATGATGTATTCTGCCTGTTCTGCATTATTGGTGGAATAGATTGGAACCGTGATGGCTCCGATTGCTAATACTGCGAGATCAAAAATCATCCATTCGGAAGAATTATCCGAATAAATGGCTACTTTATCATTTTCCTGAATTCCTGCATTTTTAAGCGCATTGGCTGTTTTATGCACAATTTCGCCAAATTTTTTCCAGCTCAGTTCTTTCCAGCCTGCATCTTTCTTTTTAAATCCGATAGCAGATTTTATGGGATGCTTTTCTGTATTTTTTAAGATAATTGCCTCTGCAAGATTCATTGCTTTATCTTTTTATCGTTGATATAATTATTTAAATGAAAATCAATACTTTCCGAAAGAGGAATAAACTGATAATTCAATCTGCTTTTTATTTTTTCGTTGGAAACGGTGTTCATTTCTGAAATTGATTTCACATTGGATCTTGTCGCCATTCTTAAAGCGGGAATAAACCAGCCGAATAATGTATTTGCCAAAACTCCGATATTGAGCTGAAAGTCTGAAAGAATTTTAGCTTCTTTTAAATTTAATTTAGATCTGATCTGTTTTCCTAATTCTGCGTACCTTCTGTTTTCTGCAATTACAATAAAACGTTCTCCAAAAATGTTTTTTTCCATTAATTCTATGGAAATTTCTGCAACATCTCTTACATCTACATAACTAGATCCGCCAGAAAATGTAAAGCTGTTTTTTTCGAAGGTAGGAAAAACATCTCCGCTGCTGTTTCCCCAGTTTCCGCTTCCGATGATGATTCCGGGATTTACAATAACAACGTTTAAACCTTCTGCTGAAGCTCTCCACACTTCCATTTCGGAAAGGTGTTTGGAAAGTGCATATGCAGAATGATCCAGTTTAGGATTGAAATCGGAATCCTCGTCCAGTTCTCCTTTTTCGTTGAAATTATCAAGGACAGCAATTGAGCTTACGTGAAGAAATTTCTTCACACCGGAGCCTTCGCAGGCGTACAGGAGATTTTCTGTACCTTTTATATTGGTACGGTACATTTCTTTTTCATCATGAGGATGAAAGCTTACTTTGGCAGCGCAGTGATATACTTCGTCCACGTCTTTCAAAGCTTCCTGAAGAGAATATATATCATTAAAATCTACATCAACCCATTCAATTCTATTGAAGAAATCATCGGGATTTTCCGTATAAAATGTATAGGAATGCCTTACTTCGTTTAAATTGCTCGTCGGTCTTTTTGCTGCACGAACGTTTTTTCCCTTTTTCAGAAGTTCCAAAACGATTACTCTGCCTAAAATTCCGGTTGCTCCCGTTACAAAAACCATCAATTTTTTTTACTTGATTGCTTACTAAATTATGATAATATTCTACGTTATGCAAATTTGCGATTTTTAAGGGAGATTTCTGTTTTTTAAATGGATAAAAACAGCAAAAGTTTTGTGTCTCTGTTTTGAGCAATAGATAAGATGGTCATTAAATCAACCTGAGTTCGGGATAAGTCTTCTTAAACGCAAGGTAAAACAAAGAGATTCAATTATCAGGAATTCATTTTTTAAGATATACAAAGGCGTAAAACTTATTAAAGTAATACCATTTTTGTGTTTTTTAAATAAACGAAGTGCCTTTGTTTAGATTACACACTTTCAATAAGTAAAAAATCTTTTGTTTTTATTTGCGGCAATTTAATATAACGTGAACTCGACGCTAAAATATTGAATTATATTTAGTTTTCCTTGCCATCTATGCATTTATCCAGTTCGGGAA